>NZ_JBHYMF010000032.1:0-53084 GCF_042742855.1 Streptomyces sp. NPDC058877
CATCCAGCGGCGACTCCATGACAGCCATACCCGGAACCCCTGGGCCCGCCGATCTTACGAATGACCAGCTCAGACCCACATCAAGAAGGTAGGACAGACCATGAAGCCAGCGGTCGTCGCCGCCTCCGCCCCGCCCCCGGTCATCGAGACACGTCCCGGCTCCGGCCCGGTCCACCACGTCAGCGCCGTTCCTCAGCCCCGTCCGCTCGTCACCGCGAGGCAGCCCATGGGCGTCGTACCGTCCGTCTGCACCAGGAGTTGGACCGTGCTCCACCTGAGCGAGGGACGGTGAGGACGGTGGAAGCGCCCCTGGTCGTCGGCGTCGACGGGTCCGAGCCGAGCATGCGGGCCGTCGACTGGGCCGTCGACGAGGCCGCCCTGCGCGGGGCGGAGCTGCGGCTGGTGTACGCCTCCTTGTGGGGACGCTACGAAGGCGCGTCACTCGCCGGTGACCTCGACAAGCCCTCGGAAGAGGTGCTGGCGCAGGACATCGTCGAGGCGGCCGAGCGCCGTGCGCACGGCCGCCGGACCGGTGTGAAGGTCACCACCGACGTGCAGGCCGAGGAGCCCGAGTACGCACTGGTGCGGGAGAGCCGTACCGCCTCCGCGGTGGTCCTGGGCTCCCGTGGCCGGAGCGGCCTGATCGAGGCGCTCCTCGGCTCCGTCAGCGTGACGGTGGCCGGCCATGCCCACTGCCCGGTGATCGTGCTGCGCGGCGGTCACGAACACCGGGTCCGCCCCGGTGCGCGACGCATCGTCCTCGGCATCGGCGAACAGCCGGCCGGTACCGCGGCGGTGCGGTTCGCCGTCGAGGAGGCGCGCCTGCACGGCGTGCCGCTGGAGGCCGTACGCGCCTGGCGCTGCCCTGCACGTGACAGGGTGGATCCCCCCGTGCCGGCCGGCGAGTTCTCCGCCGAACTGTCGCGCGTGCTTGTGCAGGGAACAGCCCCGCAGCTGCACGAGCGACGGGCCGCGGAGGAACTCGCAATCGCCCTGCGCGGCGTCCCGGACGACGTCGAGACGCACCTGCGCACCGCCGAGGGCCACGCCCGTGGGGTCCTGCTCGACACTTCGGCCGATGCCGGGCTGCTCGTCGTCGGAGCCCGGCGCCGTGACGGCCACCGCTTCGGCCTCCAGCTCGGCCGGGTCGCCCACGCCGTGCTGCACCACTCGACCTGCCCGGTCGCCGTCGTACCGCAGCAGTCGTGAGGACCGTGCTCGGCCTACAGGCTCGCCGTGTGGTCGGGGACGTAGGTCTGCAGGTCGCGCGGCGGGCGCTGGTAGCCGGTCGACGGCGGGCGCTGGGGCAGTTCCAGCACGGGCGGCGGCACGTCGTGGTAGGGGACGGAGTCCAGCAGATGGGCGATCATGTTCAGGCGGGCCCGCCGCTTGTCGTCGCTCTCCACGACGTACCAGGGCGCCTCGGTGATGTCGGTGTGCACCATCATGTCGTCCTTGGCCCGTGAGTACGCCTCCCAGCGGGTGATCGACTCCAGGTCCATGGGCGACAGCTTCCAGCGCCTCAGAGGGTCCTCCAGCCGACGCCGGAACCGCTCCTGCTGCTCGGTGTCGCTGACGGAGAACCAGTACTTGCGCAGCAAGATCCCGTCCTCGACGAGCATCCGCTCGAAGACGGGGCACTGGCGCAGGAAGAGCCGGTGCTCCTCCTTGGTGCAGAAACCCATGACATGCTCCACACCGGCCCGGTTGTACCAGGAACGGTCGAACAGCACGATCTCCCCGGCGGCCGGCAGGTGCTCGACGTACCGCTGGAAGTACCACTGTGTGCGCTCGCGCTCCGTCGGTTTGGGCAGCGCCGCGATCCGCGCCACGCGCGGGTTCAGATGCTGGGTGACCCGCTGGATGGTGCCGCCCTTGCCCGCTGCGTCCCGGCCCTCGAAGACCACGACCAGTCGCGCGCCCTTCGCTCGTACCCACTCCTGGAGCTTCACCAGCTCGGCTTGCAGGCGCAGCAGTTCCTCTTCGTATACCGCACGTGACAGTTTCGCCGCGTTCCCGCCGCCCATGTCACCTCCGTTTCCCGATGACCCAACCGTGTCCTGCGTCCACGGTACGCGCCTGCCGAGGGCCGGCCGGGCTCCCGCGCCCCCGACCGCGAAGGAGCCCACCACCATGACCGTACGCGTCGGCGTCAACGGTTTCGGCCGTGTCGGTCGCAGCTGTCTCCGCGCCGCCCTCACCCGGGCCAACGGAATCCCGGCCAAGGTCTTCGGCCGGTACGACAACGAGGGGGACCACACCAACCGGATCCCGGACGTCACCGTGCTCGTGGGCGCGACCGACGACGGACGCTTCCGCCGCCTCGCCGTGCGCCTCCCCCGCAGTACGCACAACGCCTCTTCGACGCCCGCAGCACAGGCGCCAGCGACCAGCAGATGCGCGGCATCATCGCCGAAGGATTCAAGGAGATCTACTTCCAAGACGGCGGAGGCCGCGCCACAGGACTCTCCGACGTCACCCTCAACGACCTCGACCTCGACTACTGACCGTTTACCTGCACCAAGACGTCAACAGCCCGCTGTGGCTGAGCGCTTCATTTGGCAAGTTGAGCAATCGGACAGGGCATCAGCTGCGTTGCGCCCATACGTGGTGAAGGCCCAACTGGTACACGGCGCTGTGGGGCTACAACTCCGTCGTCTACACCGACGGGACCGTCGGCCCGGGTTGCTTCAACAACCCGATCAACCCCGAGTACCCCGCGGATCGGCAGCCGTTCCTGCGCTACAGCTACGACGACGTCCGCAAGCCCGGCAACTGGAACTAACCGGAGAAGAACCTCGGCTGGGCGGAAGTCCCACAGATGATCTGGAACGGCGTGGAGTCGTACTCCGAGGCGACGATGCCGCTCGGCATCATCAAGACGCTCCCGAGGCACCTGTTCTGCGCCCCGTCCGTCAACGTGAACCGGATGGGCTCGCAGAGCACCGGCAGGTCCAGCACCGAGAAGCTCGGCTACGAGCTCGGCTCGGCGGAACCCGCGCTCCAGAGCAAGTACGATCACGGCCCGTGCATCGACCGCCCGGGCGTCCACTCCAACACCGTCATCGTCGATGACCTCGGAGAGCACGAGGACACCTACGGTTGCGGGGACTTCGAGGGTGGCTTCGACGGCAAGTTCCCCCTGCAGGCCGGTGACAACGTCACCATCCAGCGGGCCGGCGCCACCTACCGCGACGCCGTACATCGCCCCGATCGACGTCCAGCAGCTCGGCGCCGGGTACGACCACCACCGGTGGCGCCTCTTCTCGTGACCCTGGAAGAAGCCGAGCTTCTTCGGCGAGTACGACACGAGGAGGTTCTTCGTCCGCTGCTGGTACAGCACCTGCACCCATGCTGACCAGGAAAAACGATAGTTGGTGCGGCCTTCTGACAGGGGCTGGGCCGGAAATGGTCCGGATCTTGATACGTTCCGGCCCGGGCGGCAGGGATCGGACAGTCCAGCACGCCCACCTGTCGGGCCGCCACATCCCGTGCCTGAATCTCACGCGGGTTGCGCGGGGGTGCCAGGTCCTTCCGAGGTCCGGTGGGCAGGTCGGCGTGCAGAGTGAGAACGGCCGGCGTACGGGTGAAAGGTCTGAACCGATATCGGGAATCAGGCGGCGACGAGCTCTTGCTCGCGGTCCGGCTTCTTGGCCTTGGGCTTCTTGTTCGGCAGCGAGAGCCGGAAGACCTTGTGCCACGCGGAGAACACCTGCTTGGGCAGCGGCCCGGTGACGTACTCCAGCTCGTACTTTTCGAACAGCGCGCGCACCTTCACCGCGACCTCGGCGTACCGGTTGCTCGGCAGGTCCGGGAACAGGTGGTGCTCGATCTGGTGCGACAGGTTGCCGGTCATGAAGTGCATGGCCCTGCTGCCGCTGATGTTTGCCGAGCCCATCATCTGGCGCAGGTACCACTGGCCGCGCGTCTCGCCCTTGATCGACCGGCGCTCGAAGACCTGTACGCCCTCGGGAAAGTGCCCGCACATGATCACCGAGTGGGACCAGATGTTGCGGATCAGGTTCGCGGTGAACGTGGCGGCGAGCGTGGTGAGGAACGACGGGCCCGACAGCAGCGGGTGGATCACGTAGTCCTTGAGCACCTGCTTGCGGATCTTGCGGCCCACGGCCTTGGCCCGCGCGCGGAACTCCGGGTTGTTGCGGCGGCTCTTGTGCAGGTTCTTGCCGAGCTCCAGGTCGTACGCTGCGATGCCGTACTCGAAGAAGCAGGCGTTGACGAAGTTCCACAGCGGCTGGCCGAGGTGGAACGGGTGCCACTTCTGGTCCTCGTCGACGCGCATGATGCCGTAGCCGAGGTCGTTGTCCTTGCCGATCACGTTGGTGTACGTGTGGTGCAGCTCGTTGTGTGAGTGCTTCCACTGGTCGGCCGGCGAGACGTGATCCCATTCCCAGGTGGTGGAGTGGATCTTCGGGTCGCGCATCCAGTCCCACTGGCCGTGCAGGATGTTGTGGCCGATCTCCATGTTGTCCATGATCTTCGCCACGGACAGCCCGGCGGTGCCGAGCAGCCACGCGGGCGGGAAGAACGAGAACAGCAGCACGCCCCTGCTGACCAGCTCGAGCTTGCGCTGCGCCGAGATGACCTTACGGATGTAGGCGGCGTCCTTCTCGCCACGGTCGGCGATCACCTCGTCGCGGATCGCGTCCAGCTCGCGGCCGAGCTCCTCGATCTGCTCCGCGGTCAGGTGGGTGGTGGGGTCGATGGCGGTCAAGGTGCTTCTACCGTTCGATGTCGCAGGGGCCCGCCGCGGCGGACACACAGGTCTGGATGAGGACGCCCGGCTCGGCCTCGGTGATCTCGCCGGTGCGCAGGTCGCGGACGGCGCCCGCCTTGAGCGGCGTGACGCAGCCGAAGCAGATGCCCATGCGGCACCCAGACGGCATGAGCACGCCGGCCTCCTCGCCGACGTCCAGCAACGGCGTGGCGCCGTCCGCGTCGACGGTCTTGCCGGTGGCGCTGAACGTGACCTCGCCGCCGTCGTCGCCGGCCACGACGATGCGGGGGCGGAAGCGTTCGGTGTGCAGGCGCTCTCCGACGCCGTGGCCGCTCCAGAAATCCTCGGCGGCGTCGAGCAGGCCCGCGGGCCCGCAGGCCCAGGTCTCGCGCTCGGCCCAGTCGGGCACGAGTTCGTCGAGGCGGGCGATGTCGAGCCTGCCATCCGTGTCGGTGTGCACCTCGGTGAGCCGCAGCTTCTTGGCCGCGACCAGTTCGTGCAGCTCGTTGCGGAAGATCACGTCTTGCTGCTGTGGCGCGCAGTGGACCATGACGACGTCGTCGAAGTCGATGTCGCGCAGCATGCCCATCACGGGCGTGATGCCACTGCCGGCCGTCAGGTAGAGCACCTTGGCGGGTTTGGCCTGCGGCAGTACGAAGTCACCGGTCGGCTGGTCGAGCTGGACCAGCGTGCCCGGTGTCGCTCTGCGGACCAGGTGGTTGCTGACCTTGCCGTCCGGGATCGCCTTCACGGTGATCGTGACGCGGCCGTCCTGGCGGTTCGTCGGCGAGGTGATGGAGTAGGCACGCCACAGGCGCCTCCCGTCGACGTCGACCCCGATCCGCACGTACTGACCGGCCGTATGGCCGCGCCAGCCCCTTCCCGGCCTGATCACGATAGTCGCGGCGTCAGCCGTCTCGGGGTGCACGGCCTCGATGCGCCCGCGCAGGTCAGCGCCCGCACGCAGCGGGCTGACCAGGTCGAGGTAGTCCGACGGCAGCAGCGGCGTCGTGACCATCTCCAGCAGTTTCCACGCCCCACTGCGGAGGGCTGCACTCGTCATGCCCCCAGCTTGATGCGCCTCAGGGCGTAAGGTCTTGACCGTAGGACGTGAATCTGATCGGCAGAATTGTTCGCAGGGAACAAAGACGTGAGCCATGTAACCCGAAGGGCCAGCGAGCTGGCCCTGGATGAGACGACGGTCACCGTACTTCGGGCCGCGCTGAAGGCCACCGCCGACGAGGTCGTCCAGGCGATCATCGACGAGGTCCCTCCCTACGCCAACGCCCTTTCGGGCCACATGGGCGCCACCATCCGCCGCGCCGTCCGAACCGCCCTCGGGCACTACCTGGACCTCGCGAGCGGGAACGCCACGGGCGGCGACGGCGGTGACGCGGCCTACGAGCTGGGCCGCGGCGAGGTCCGCGACGGCCGTTCGATGGACGCCCTGCTCAGCGCCTACCGCGTCGGCGCCCGCGTGGCCTGGCGATGCCTGGCAGCCGGTGCCGTACCCGCAGGTCTGCCCGCCGCCGAGGTCGCCAAGTTCGCCGAGCTGACCTTCGCCTACATCGACGAGCTCTCCGCCGCGAGCGCCGCGGGCCACGCCGACGAACTGGCCGCCCGGGGCAGGGTCCACGAGCGCCACCTGGAACACCTGGCCCGCGACCTCCTTGCCGACGCGAGCCCGGACGTGCTGCTGGCCTCTGCTCAACGGGCAGGGTGGCAGCCTCCGGTTTCGCTGACCGCGGTCCTGCTGCCCGCCGCCCAGGCTCGGCCTGCCTACCGCGCGCTCGACCCGAGCACCCTCGTTCTCGACGATCTGCCGGACGGCACCGGTGTGCTGCTCGTCCCCGATGCCGACCGGTCACATCTCTTGCGGCAGCTGACCGACCGCACCGCCGTGGTCGGCCCGGCCCGGCCGTGGACTCGAGCGTCCGCCTCGTACGCACGAGCCGCACGTGCCCGCTTGCTCTCCTCCGATATCCGCGACACCGAGGACCACCTGCCCGAGCTGGTGCTGAGCGCCGACGTGGACGTGCTCGCAGACCTGCGTGCCCGAGCCCTCGCACCGTTGCGGACCTTGCCTGTCGCGACCGGACGGCGGCTGGAGGAGACGTTGCGGGAGTGGCTGCTGCACCAGGGCAGGCGGGACGAGGTGGCGGCGGCGTTGTTCGTCCATCCCCAGACCGTCCGGTACCGGATGTCGCAGCTGCGGGAGCTGTTTCCGGATCTCGCATCGCCACAGCGGGTTCTCGAGCTGACGCTGGCGGTCGGTCTTCGGGTCAGCTGACGCGTACCTCGACCGTCGGAGAGGGGTTGGACGAACCGGGAGGAACAGAAAGATTTGACACCCGTGTCGAGCGGGTCGAGCCGACGGCGCCTGACGGGCGAAAGCCCAGGTCAGGAGCCGACACCGAAGCCTTGGAAGGCGTTGCCCTTTCGCCTATCGCGCCGGTCATCACCGCGGTGAGTACTGGCGGGTCGAGCCCGAGTGATCACCTCTCCTCCGCGCATCCGATGAAGGGCCTGCCGTCACAGAACTCGCTGAAGGAACAGCAGGCCGGACGATGCCCGTTGCACTCATGTAACCGAACGACCCTCCCCGCCTCATGCCAGATGTGCTCCGCAGGGGGCGCAGGTCGGTCCAGGGCGCGGCTGCTGAGCGCTCCGGAACTCCATGGAGCACCGGTCACGTCCGCTGGAGTGGTGTATCGACGGCCACTGGGTGATCTCGTCTTCGAGACTATGCGGCGAGTTCGGTCGGGATGGTGGGTTCATCGGTTTCTGGCTCGATCGGGTGGAGGCGGGCCTTGGTGAGGAGTTCGCGGCCCATGTAGCGGCGGGCTTCGGTCCATTCGTCGTTCTGCTCGGCCAGGACCGCGCCGACCAGCCGGATGGCGGCGGTGCGGTCGGGGAGGATGCCGACGACGTCAGTGCGGCGGCGAGTTCCCTGTTCAGCCGCTCCTGGGGGTTGTTCGACCCGATGTGCTTCCAGGTCTCGCGCGGGAAGGCGGTGAAGGCGAGCAGGTCGTGCTGGGCGGTGTCCAAGTGGGCTGCGGCTTTGGGGAGCTTGGCCTCCAGTGCGTCCAGGGCGTGCCGCATCTGTGCCTTCACCGCGTCGGTGTCGGGCCCGACAGCGCCGCGGTCCTCCTCATCGCCGCAGGTGACAACCCCGACCGACTCGTCGACGAAGCGTCCTTCGCCGCGTTGTGCGGCGTCAGCCCGGTCGAGCAGTCCTCCGGCAAGACACAACGCCGGTGCTTGAACCGCGGAGGCAACCGCCAGGCCAACGCCGCCCTCTACCGCATCGTGCAGACCCGCATACGCCGGGACGAACGCACCCAGAAGTATCTGGAGCGACGCACCGCCGAGGGCATGCCCAAGCGCGAGATCATCCGGTGTCCGAAGCGGTACGGCGCCCGCGAGTTCTACCGGCACATCCAGCCCCGAGCCGCCAACCAGGCCCCTTCTGCGGCTTGACGAAACATGGGGGCTTCCTCTCCGCCCACAAAGCACCCGTGGTGCACAAGTGGTTCCTCGCGCACCCCCGCTTCCGGCTCCAGTAGTTCGCATCGAAGGACGATGGATGCTGAGCCCAGCCCCCCTGTGCACAAGATGAACCGCGAGTTGTGATCCCTGCACCCCCGCTCGCGCGGGGACCAGTAGTCCCACGACGGAGACCCGGAATCGGTGCTTTGCGGGCCCACTTGCATGGGACCAGTACGGGTCATGGGAGTCGAAGTGTGAGCTCGAGTCGTACCGGATTCCGGGCGGCGGCGGAGGTTCCCGCGGGTCCGGCTGGGCAGAAGAGGGACCTACGCGACCGTCGGCCTTGCGGAGGAGCAGGTAGATGCAGGATGTGCGAGCGGGGTGGGAGGCTGGGCGTCCGACGTGAACGACGCCGTGCTGACGGTGCTCGTCGCTGCGGGGCCGCGATCGGCGGCGGAGCGCTGACGGGGGTGTTCGCCCTCGCTGCCGCCTGGGAGGCCGGCCGACAACGGGCGGCTGCCGCCTGGGACGCGGGTCAGGTCCAGGCCACGGCCCAGTTCGACGTGTCCCGCCGGACGCTCACGGAACAGGCCGCCAGCTCAGGACCGTGCATCTCCAACGCCATCACGCACCGGCTTGTTAGCGCCGGACAGTTCCCATGCCCTGCAGTCGTTGTACGGTTCCTGATCCCTGCGCCGGCACCGGCGCGGGGATCAGGGATTCCGGTGCCCGCCGGGTGGGGCTGCTCGTCTCTCGGCGGTGCCGGGCGGATCCGGTGAGGGCTCGCCCGCCGCGAGGTGCTCCAGGACCTCCGCCAGTTCCTGGCAGGCGCGGCGCACCGACCGGCGGGTCGCACGCTGCTCGGTGATGACGGAGGCGAGAAGCAGGGCGGTCAGGGCAGCGGAACCGTTGAACGCCTGGAGCTTGACCATGATCTCGACGTCCGTGAGGTGGAGGAACGCGCCCCGTCCGGAGGTCGCCTCGAAGGTGGCGAGCACGGAGGCGAAGAGCGCGCACAGCATGCTTCCGGCGAGCTGGAAGCGGAGCGCTGCCCAGATCAGCAGGGGGAAGACGAGGAAGAGCATGCTCATCGGGCTGAGTACGACCATGGGCATGAGGATCAGGGTCGTCAGCCCCAGAAAGGCCGCCTCCTTCCAACGTCGTACCCGGAGCCGTCCGGCCGGCCCCGCGAGGACGAGCATGAGCGGGGCGACGAGCAGCACCCCCATCGTGTCGCCCACCCACCAGGCCAGCCAGACGGGCCAGAACTCGCTCTTGTCCAGGGAGCCCTTCGCCACCTGCAGTCCGACCCCCGCGGTCGCGCTGATCATCATGGCGCCGAACCCGCCGAGGAAGACCAGGGAGAGTCCGTCCCGCAGCCGCGCCATGTCGCGCCGGAAGCCGGCCCGTCTCAGCAGCAAGAAGGCGCAGAGCGGCGCGACGGTGTTGCTGACCACGGTGACCGCTGTGGTGGGTCCCGGGGTGGTGAGGGAGGCGATGACGAGGAAGGAGCCGAGGGCGATCCCGGGCCAGACCCGCGCGCCGAGCAACAGCAGGGCGGCGACGGCGACGCCGGTGGGAGGCCAGATGGGGGTGACCACCACGCCTTCGACGACAAGGCTTCCCATCAGGCCGAGTCGTCCGGCCGCGTAGTAGCAAACCGCGACGGCCAGCGACATCAGAGCCGCCCTCGTAGAGGACCGGAACTGCCGAATATCCAACACGTCAGCCATCAGACACCGGCCGGGCCGCCACGACCGGGCAAGACCCCTGCGTGTCGGGCGCCGCCGTCCGGGCGGGCCCGAGGGCCGACCCGGCCCGAGGCGAGCCCCCTCCCCTCATTCCTTGGCCGCAGGCCGGGCCGGACCGGCGTCATGGCCGACGACCAGGACGGCCGCGTCGTCCTCGTGCCCCACCGTGGCCGCCAGCTTCATGACGGCGGTGGCGAGCCCGTCGACGTCCAGTCCGGCGACGGCGGTGATCCCGGCGAGCCTCGTCACCCGGTCCAGACCCTCGTCGATGTGGAGCGAGGGCCCCTCCACCACCCCGTCGGTCAGGAGGACGAAGACACCGCCGGCGGTGATCCGGTGGCGCGTGGCCGGGTAGTCGACGCCGGGCAGCACACCGAGAGGAGGCCCGCCCTCGCTGTCGTCGATGCCGGAGCGGCCGTCGGTGGTGGCCCAGATGTGGGGGATGTGACCGGCCCGGGCGCACTCCAGGGTGCCGGCAGCGGGATCGAGCCGCAGGAAGGTGCAGGTGGCGAAGAGGTCGGCGCCCAGAGAGATGAGCAGGTCGTTGGTACGACCGAGCAGCTCTCCCGGGTCTCCGGTGACGGAGGCCAGCGCGCGCAGTGCCACGCGGACCTGTCCCATGAAGGCGGCGGCCTCGATGTTGTGTCCCTGCACGTCACCGATGGACATGCCGATCTGCCCGTCGGGCAGGGAGAAGGCGTCGTACCAGTCACCGCCGACGTTGAGCCCGTGATTGGCGGGCTCATAGCGGACGGCCAGCCGGGCGCCCGGGAAACTGGGCAGGTCCGAGGGCAGCATGCCGCGCTGCAGGGCCACGGCGAGCTCGACACGGGAACGCTGCGTCTCGGCCAACTCCCGCGCCCTGGCGGTCAGCGACCCGAGCCGGACCAGAAGGTCCTCGCTGTTGTCGGCAGGTCGTCTGCGGAACATCGATCACTCCGACGTCACGACAATCCTCGCATCACTTCGTCCCGGTCTCCAGCACGCGGGACCACAGGGGGTCACCTCGGTACGAACAGGTCCTTCCCACTCTGCCCGCAGGGGACAGCGTCCGCATCTCATCGGCGGAGAACGCGGCGGATTCCAGCGGGGCCACCCCACACCGCCGGCAACGAACAACGGTTCGGCGAGAGCGAAGGCACCGCCCCGCCCCTGACGAACGTCCGGCCCGAGCAGGCCGACGCCGCACGACTCGCAAGACACCGGCGGCCCCAAGGACACCGGGCATGAACACGAACCACACCCTCGTCCCCCGGCGCGAAGAGTGCTGCGCCGGCCCTGCTCGCCGCCGGGTGATGTCGGTGACGTCCGCCCGGCAGAACCTGCTGCCGACGGGGTGGGGTGCGACGTGGCTGTCATGCATGCCAGGCCGCCCCGGTCTCGGGTGCGACCGGATCGCACGGGCCCGGTAGAGAGTCGGCTCCGAGAACACTGCCAGCGCGTCCGGCTCTCGGGCCGTCGCCCGAAACCGGCCGCCGACAGCACGATCGGGTTGTCCTAGCTGATCGCCCGGTGACCCGAGGGCGAGCGCGAACCGGTGCAGTACTGGATCTCGAACCTGTCCCCGGTCAACTCCAGCGAGCGACGACATCTGGGCCAGGATGACGCGATCCCGGGAACGCCCCAGCTCCCGAGGGCAGGAAGGTGTCGTCGGACACTCGACTGGACTGCGCCACGTCAAGCTCGCGGAGGACTGTCGGGAGAAGGATGTCACCCGAACCTGCACCAGACCCACCTCCATCGCCACCGACGAGGGCTGGCTCTACCTGGCCACCGTCATCGACATCGCCTCCCGCCGCGTCGTCGGCTGGGCCACCGCCGACCACCTGCGGACCGAACTCGTCGCCGACGCCCTCACGACCGCCTTCCGCACCCGCCGCCCGATCGGCCCGGTGCTGCATCCACTGGTTGAACCTGGTCAATACACAAGTCGCGAACATGCCACCCTGGCAACGGATTTCGGCATCAGGCTGTCGGGCGGACGCACTGGTCAGTGCTGGGACAACGCCCTCGCCGAATCGTTCTTCTCCACTCTCAAGAACGAGCTCGGCGACAGTCAGCCCTGGCCCAGTCGGGCCGCTGCCCACACCGCGATATTCGAGTGGATCGAGAGCTGGTAGAACTTGCACCGCCTCCACAGCAGCCTAGGCTACCGCAGCCCCGCCGAATACGGGACTGCCTTGGCAGCCTGACCAACACACCAAAGGTGCCCGTCAAAGCGGAACAAGCTCACCGGCCAAAGCATCGACACCGTGCTCATGTGGAAGGACCCGGATCGGCCCCAGGAGATAGCGGCAGCCTTCCGGTTCGGCTGCTGCGGGGCGGCGACGGGGCACGGGAAGCGTAAGGGCACGTGGGACCGGGCGCCCCTATGAAAGCCGCTCCCGTTCGCAGCGGTCTGCGTGCCCTTCGATGTCGAAGCTCGTTGAGTTCCGAGGGCGGGACAAATGGTGCCGATGGGAAGGGTCGGGCAGATGTGTGACCGTCCGGGCGACGACTTGGCATATCGCTGCTTCCCGGCGCTTTCTTCACTCACCTGATGGGAACCCCGCAATGCATCTCTCCTCACCGCACGATCCGGTCGGGTCCTTGCCGATACAGCGTCCGGTACTGGTACGCCAGCACCGCTGGGACGGGTTGCGCTGTGAGTCGCGACTGGTGCGGGCGGCCTCTCCCCGACTGCGCCCGCTGCTGCTCATCGGCGGCGCCTTTCAGAACAAGGAGACGTGGGGGCGCTGCGAGAAGCTGCTCCTGAGGAACATGGACGTCCTTACCGTCGACCCGCCCGGCTGGGGCATGGCCGACCCCCTGCCCGCAGGGCAGAGCGTGGACGTGCTGGCGGACGCCGTCTGCCACATACTCGATGAGAGCGGTCTGCGGCAGGTCAATGTGGTGGGTGGCTCTTACGGAAGCGCCATCGCCTACCGCATCGCCCAGCGCCATCCCCACCGGGTCAGACGGATGGTCCTGGTCGGCACCATGGCGGCCATTCCCGAGCATTCCCGTGAGGCCATGGAGCGTGCACTGGCCTTCCTGGACGCCGGCAGGATGGACGAGTACGCCCGTGCCGCGGTCGACATCCTGATGAATCCGGAGCGCCTCGACGGGATCACCAACGGCTCGCGGGTCCGTCGGTTCCTTCTGCGTCGCCTGACCGCCCTCACCGACGCCGAGGCCGTTCAGGTGAGCTCCAACACGTTGCGCCTGCTGCATCACGCGGAGCTCGACACGAGCGTGCGGGTGCAGGCCCCGACCTTGACCGTGACAGGGGAGCATGACGCCTTCACCACCCCGGCGCAGTGTCGTCGCATGGCTGTGGCGTGCGGCAAAGGGTGGTTCGCGGAAGTCGCAGAGAGCGACCACATGCTCTTCCTGGAACGGCCGACGGAGATCATCGACCTGGTGACCCGCTTCTTGGCCGATGAGCCGCTGTACGGACTGCCTTACTGCACGCGGGTCGAGCAGCTCTCCTCGAACCCCCTTCCGACTCCCCGGGCCGCCGGCCCGGCGCCAGGAGGGAGGACCGGATGAGCGGATCGGGCGTCAGGCCGCCGAGAACGCGTCCAGGGCGATCGGCGAGCTGGTGGGCCGGGCCGAGCCACCGGCCAGCCCGATCGTGATTCCCGTGCCGGTCGCCCCGCCCACCGGCCCGTCCATCAGCGTCACGGTGGTGGTGCGGAGTCATGACGGCAGCGCAGGAAAAGCCCGGTCCGCCAGAGCCGCGCAGACGGTCCCGTGTCCGGGGCCCGCGGCCGACGGCGCGGACACGAGCCCGCCACTGTCGTGCCGCCCTCATGCCTGTCACCGGTCGGCCTCCATCGCTTCCGCGTCGCTTGAAGGGTTGTCGGGGTCAGGCGTCTGGGGAGGGTGTCGGCCCGGTACTCGTACGTACCGTCAGCTTGGGTGTGATGAGCATGGCTTCGTCCGTGGTGCGGCCGTCGAGTGTGGCGATCAAGAGCTCGACCGCCTGCCGCCCCATCTCCTGTGCGGGGATGGCGACCGACGCCAGCCGCACCGAGGCGTGGACGGCCAGCTGGTCCGGGTAGACCGCGGCCACTGACATGTCCTCGGGCACGGCGGCCTCGTTGGCGCAGCAGAGCGAGCAGCGGTTCGATCGCGTGCTCGTTCTGTACGACGAGCCCCGTGGTGTCCGGCCGCTCGTCGAAGATGCGGGCGAGCGCGCCGGCCATCGCGTCGTAACCGCCCCCGCCCCCCCCCGCGCCATCTGGCGGGAAGAGGCAGGCCAATGAGCTAGACGAGTAAGAAGCCCTCTCGATTTACGAGGGGGGAGGATTCACGTGCGTGCCGTGCGGCGGGCGCCCCGGTTCCGCTCCCGGCGCGCCTCTCAGCTGCCCTGCTGGACGACGCCCTGTGTGGAGAACGTGACCGGGTCGCCGCCGGTGAAGTCGCCCGGGGGGATGCCCGGGTGGTGTCCTTCCTTCGCCGTGGGCTGCTTGTCGCGGGCGCTGAGGGCGAGGCGCGAGACGATGCGGTAGCGGTCGCCGCGGTAGAGCGAGTGGACGTACTCCACCGCACGGCCGTGGGCGTCCGTGGTGAGCCGCTCGAAGAGGAGCGCAGGAGACAGCTCGGGCACGTCGAGCAGATCGGCTTCGGCGCGGGTGACGACGGTGGGCTCGATGGACTGGACCGCCTCGCTGACCTGGACGCCGTGTCGGTCGCGCAGGTGCTCGTAGAGGTCGCCCTGCTCCAGTTCGTCACTGGTCAGGTCGGGGGCGAGGTCGGCCCGGATGTGGAGGTGCTCGATGGCCATGGGGGAGCCGTCCACCAGGCGCAGGCGGGCGACGTAGAGGATCTCGGCGGCGGGGGAGATGCGGAGCTTGCGGCTGACGCGGGCGCCGGCCGGAAGGGTGCTGAACTCCAGGAGCCGGCTGGTCCATACCCCCCCGGCCTGCGGAAGGCTGAAGGCGGTCTTGTCGGAGATGAGCTCCTGGGTGATCTTCTGCGCGGCCACGAACATGCCCCGGCCGTGCTCGCGGACCAGCAGCCCCGCGATGACCAGCTCGTCGACCGCGGCCCGCAGCGTGGGGCGCGAGACGGAGAGCTCGGAGCAGAGGGCGCGTTCGGACGGGATGGCATCGCCGGGGCGCCGCGCCTCGATGAGTTCGAGGATCGCGTCACGGACCCGCTCGCGTTTGAGCATCGCTCCGGAGGCTGCCGCGTCGATCTCCATACGGTGCTCTCGTTCGTCGTCGTCGGAAGGTTCTCTGGTCAACCATAACTGGTCTGCTGGTCATGTCGTGGCGACTGGGTGAGTCTGAGGCTGCCTGAGCTTTTCCGGCCGCACTTTGACTAGAAAGCATCTTTGTCATGGGGATTGACGGCGGCATTGGTCTATGCCACCTTCATCTCGCACCAACTGGTAAACCCCTGGCAAGTAAGTGGTCAGCTCGGGGTTTCCCTCCGTTTCCAGGCTCCTCAGAGGTGAACCGTGAAGCACCGCCCCCTCGTCCTGCTCGGCGCCATGCTGCTGAGCACCGGCCTCGTCGCCTGTTCCTCGCCCGGCGACGGGCAGAACGCCGGCGGGCCGACCACTCTCGATGTCTGGCTGATGCGCGACAGCGTCTCGGACGCCTTCCAGGAGGAGTTCGAGGCCGGCTTCGAGAAGGCCCACCCGGAGATTGACGTCAGGATCCAGATCCAGGAGTGGGAGGGCATCGGCGAGAAGGTCACCGCCGCCCTGGCCAGCAACGACGCCCCCGACGTCATCGAGGTCGGCAACACCCAGGTCGCCCAGTACGCCCAGAGCGGCGGACTGACCGACTTCACCGACAGGACCGCCGAGCTCGGCGGCGACTTCTGGCTGGACGGCCTCGCCGAGCCCGGAGTCTGGGAGGGCAAGCAGTACGGCATCCCCTACTACGCCGCCAACCGGGTCGTCATCTACCGCACCGACCTCTTCCAGCAGGCCGGCATCGACGCCACGAAGATCAAGACACGTGACCAGTGGCTCGCCGCCACCCGGAAGCTCAACACGAACGGCGTCCAGGGCATCTACCTGCCTGGCCAGAACTGGTTCGCCCTCGCCGGCTTCATCTGGGACGAGGGCGGCGACCTCGCCCTCTGGGAAGGCGGCGGCTGGAAGGGCGGACTGGACAGCCCCGGGGCCATGAGAGCCATGGACTTCTACCGGCAGCTCCAGGCACTCGGCAAGGGCCCCAAGGACTCCGACGAGTCCCGCCCCCTCCAGGCCGAGGTCGTCGCCAAGGGGCAGGTCGCCCAGGTCATCGCCACCCCCGGCGGTGCCAACGTCATCGCGCAGAAGAACCCCGCCCTCAAGGGCAAGCTGGGCTTCTTCCCCGTCCCCGGCAAGACCGCCGACACCCCCGGCGCCGTCTTCACCGGCGGCTCCGATCTGGTCGTGCCCGCCGTCGCCCGGCACCAGGACGAGGCGTACACCTTCCTCAAGGAACTCACCGGCGAGACGTGGCAGACGAAGCTCGCCCTCGCGATGAGCTACGTCCCCAACAAGACCAACCTGGCCACCGCCGTCGCCTCCGACCCCGGCGCCGCCGTCATGGCGGTCGGCGCCGCCAACGGACACGCCACCCCCAACACTCCCCAGTGGGCCGCGGTCGAGGCCAAGAACCCCATCAAGGACTACATGACGGCCGTCCTCACCGGCCGCGACGCCCGGGCCGAGGCAGCGAAGGCGTCCCGGTCCATCACCATCACCCTGAACAGCGGTTCCTGACCGATGTCCGACAAGTCCTCCCGGCGGCCGCCCCGCGGCCGCCGCCTCACCCCCGGCCCCTACCTGCTGGTCGCACCGGCGGTCCTGGGCATGCTCTACCTCCTGCTCTACCCGTTCGGCCGGGCCCTGCTCATCTCCTTCCAGGACTTCCGGCTGCGCGAACTGATCAGGGGCGACGCCGAGTTCGTCGGACTGCGCAACTACCAGACCCTTCTGTCCGACCCGAGGTTCTGGGAGGTCGTCCGCCGCACGTTCCTGTTCATGGCCGTCAACGTCGTCGCCATCATGATCCTCGCGACGCTGGTCGCCCTGATGACCGAACGGCTCGGCCGGATCGGCCGGGCCGTGGTCCTCAGCTCCCTGGTCCTGGTGTGGGCGGTGCCGGCCGTGGCCGCCACCACCGTCTTCCAGTGGCTGTTCCACTCCGAGTTCGGCATCGTCAACGAAACCCTCACCGATCTCGGCTTCGACTCCTTCGAGGGCTACACCTGGTTCGCGAACGGCCCCGCCGCCTTCACGATCCTCGTCGCCCTCATCGTCTGGCAGTCGGTGCCGTTCGCCGCCATCACCCTCTACTCGGCCCTCACCACCGTCCCCGAGGAGCTCTACGAATCCGCCCGCCTCGACGGCGCCGGCGCATGGACGATCTTCCGCTCCGTCACCTTCCCCCTGGTGCGCCCGATCTTCATGCTCGTGCTCTCCCTGGAGGTGATCTGGACCTTCAAGGCCTTCGTCCAGATCTGGGTCATGACCCGCGGCGGACCGGGCGACGCGACCACCATCCTGCCCGTGTACGCCGTGCAGACCGCCCTCGCCAACCAGCGCTACGACCTCGGATCGGCCGCCTCCATGGTCACCGTCCTGCTCATGAGCGGCGTCCTCGTCCTCTACTTCCGCCAACTGTTCCGCCAGGAGGGCGAGCACCTGTGACCACGACCCGCAGACCCGCCCAGGGCCGCGCGCTCCGCCGGCTCCCGCTCCACGCGGCCGCAGCCCTGACCGTCGCGATCTGCCTCTTCCCCGTGTACTGGATGGTCACGACCGCCCTCAAGCCGTCCCGTGACATCCAGTCCTACGAGCCCCGCCTCGTCCCGCAGGAATGGACCTTCGACCACTTCCGCACCGCGGTCCAGGCCGACGGCTTCGCCCTGTTCTGGCGCAACAGCGCCCTCGTCACCCTCGGCGCCGTGCTCCTCGCCCTGGTCGTCGCACTCGGCGCGGCGTACGCCGTGGCCCGGCTGCGCTGGCGCGGCCGCCGCCAGTTCATGCTGGCCGTCTTCATCGCCCAGATGGCGCCGTGGGAATCACTGATCATCCCGATCTACATCATCTCCCGCGACACGAACATGCTCGACCGGCTGCCGACGCTCACCCTCGTCTACTTCATGATCACCCTGCCGTTCACGGTGGTCGTGCTCCGCGGCTTCATCGCCGGCATCCCGCCGGAACTGGAGGAGGCGGCCCAAGTCGACGGCTGCACCCGCGTGGGCGCCTTCCGCCGGATCGCGTTCCCCCTGCTCGCCCCGGGCCTGATGGCGACCTCGCTCTTCGGCTTCATCACCGCCTGGAACGAGTTCACCTACGCCAACTTCCTCATCATCAAGCAGCAGGACAGCCGCACCCTGCCGGTCTGGCTCTCCTCCTTCCAGACGACCTTCGGCACGGACTGGGGCGCCACCATGGCCGCCTCCACCCTCTTCGCGCTGCCCGCGCTCGTCGTCTTCCTCGCCCTGCAGCGGCACGTGACCTCGGGCCTCACCGCCGGAGGCGTCAAGGGCTGACCGGCATGACCCGCCCTGTCACCCCCGCGCCCCGCAGGGGTTCGGAGAGATCCCCCGCGCCCCGCAGAACACCGGAGAAGAACCCCGTGGACCTGCCCCACCCCGCCCGCCCACGCCCCGACCTCACCCTCGTCCCCCGCCCCCGCCGACTCTCCCCGCGCCCCGGCCGCTTCCGCATCGACGCCACCACCCGCCTGCGCGTCGCCAGCGGCGCCGAACGGGCCGCCGACCTCCTGCGCGGCTATCTGGGGCCCGCCACCGGCCTCGCCCTGGAACACGCCGAGGACGGCACCTTCGTCCTCGCCCTCGACCCCGCGCTCACCGGTCTCGGGGAGGAGGGATACGGCCTCACCGTCGCCGCCCACGGCGTGCTGCTGCGGGCCGCCCGGCCCACCGGCCTCCTCCGCGGCGTCCAGACGGTACGCCAGCTCCTGCCCCCGGAGGCCCTCACCGCCCCGACGGGCACGGGCGCCGACCCGCACGGCACGGAACAGCCCGGCACCGCCCCGTACGGAATCGAGCTGCCCGGCGTGGAGATCACGGACACCCCCGCGCATCCCTGGCGCGGCATGCTCCTCGACGTCGCCCGGCACTTCCAGCCGGTGTCCTACCTCCGTCGCTTCGTCGACCTCCTCGCCCTCCACAAGCTGAACGTGCTCCAGCTCCACCTCACCGACGACCAGGGCTGGCGGATGCCGGTGGACGCCTACCCGAGGCTCACCGGGGTCGGCGGCCGGCGGGCGCAGTCGATGGTGGGTCCCGAGGGCAGCGAGCACTTCGACGGCCGCCCGCACGGCGGCGCGTACACCCGCGCGGAACTCGCCGGCCTCGTCTCCTACGCCGCCGCGCGGGGGGTGACCGTCGTGCCGGAGGTCGGCGTGCCGGGGCACGTGCGGTCCGCCCTGGCCGCCTACCCCGAACTGGGCAACTTCCCGGACCGGCACCTCGACGTGTGGACCCACTGGGGCGTCTGCACGAACGTGCTCGGCGTCGACGACCACGTCCTGGACTTCTTCCGTACCGTCCTGGACGAGGTGATGGACCTCTTCCCCTCCCCGTACGTCCATATCGGCGGCGACGAAGTCCCCACCGGGGAGTGGGAGTCCAGCCGGGCGGCGATCGCCCGCGCCGCCCGCGAGGGCCTGCCCGGCCCGCGCGAACTGCACGGCTGGTTCATGGGCCGGATGGCCGACCACGTCGTACGGGCGGGCCGCCGCCCGGTCGCCTGGGCCGAGGACGGCACCACCCTGCCCCTGTCCTGCACGGTGATGAGCTGGCGCACGCCCGAACACGCCTGGGCGGCGGCCCGCCGGGGCCACGACGTCATCCACGCCGACCACCGCCGCACCTACTTCGACTACGCCCGGGGCGCCGGACCCTGCGAACCGCCCGCCCAGCCGGGTCACGTCACCGACCTGCGGAGCGTGTACGGCCTCGACCTGCTGCCGCCCGCGGACGAGCCGGGCCTCGCCGGGAAGGTCCTGGGCACGCAGGGCCAGCTGTGGACCGAGTTCGTCCCGACGCCCGAGCACATCGAGTACCTCACCTACCCCCGCCTGTGCGCCCTCGCCGAGCGGGCGTGGAGCGCGGCCGACGACTGGCGGGACTTCCGCACCCGCCTCGACGGGCACCGCGCGCGGCTGACCGCGCTCGGCGTACCGCACGACACCCTCCGGGACCAGACGGCACACGCACCCGCGTGAAGCGCCCCCGATCCCCGCTCGCCCCCGATCCCTCCCGCCGGCCGGCGGGAGCGCACGAAAGGAAACCGTCACATGAGCACTCGTACCCCCGGGCGCGGCACCAGCCGCGCCACCCGGGCGGCCCTCGCGCTGACCGCGATCGTCGGCAGCGCGGCCCTGGCGACCTTCCCCCTCACGACCGCCTCCGCCTCCGAGGGCGGCGTCGCCGTCCAGTACCGCACCAGCGCCACCGGAGCCACCGCCGACCAGAGCGAGCCGTGGCTCAAGGTGCGCAACACCGGCACCACCGACGTGGCGCTGAGCCAGGTCAAGATCCGCTACTACTTCAAGGCCGACTCGCCGACCGCCACGTACCGCTTCGCCTGCTCCTGGGCCGTCAAGGGCTGCTCGGTCGTCACCGGCACCTTCGGCACACTCGCCAACCCCACCGCGACGGCCGACCGCTACCTGGAGATAGGTTTCACCCCCGGGGCCGGCTCCCTCGCCCCCGGCGCCGACACCGGCGACATGCAGCTGCGCTTCTACCAGTCCAGCTGGCAGACCCTGAACCAGAGCGACGACTACTCCTTCTCCGGGGCCCAGACCGCCTACGCCGACTGGACCAAGGTCACCGCGCAGCTTGCCGGCGCGAACGTGTGGGGCACCGCCCCCGCCGGCAACGAGCCGACCGACCCGCCCACGGACCCGACCGACCCGACCGACCCGCCCACCGGCGGCCAGACCCTCTTCGACGACTTCTCCTACACCTCGCACACCGACCCGGCCCTCGCCTCCCACGGCTGGAGCGTCCGCTCCAACTCCGGTGGCCCCGGCGTCCCCGGCGCCACCTGGGACCCCTCGAAGGTCACCTTCGCCACCCAGAGCGGCAACACCGTGATGAACCTGGAGACCTCCAGCGCCGGCACCGGAGCCACCACCACCCACACCGAGGTCCTCACCAAGGCCACCAAGTTCAAGAACGGCACCTACGCGGCCCGGGTGAAGTTCTCCGACGCCCCGAAGTACGGCCCCGACGGCGACCACATCGTCCAGACCTTCTTCACCATCAACGACCTCAAGGCCCCGATGGCCGACGACTACGCCGAGTACGACTTCGAGTACCTGCCCAACGGCGGCTGGGGAGAGCCCGCCAACATCCTCTACACGACCTCCTGGGAGACCTACAACCCGGACCCCTGGCAGGCGGTCAACCAGCACAGCGAAAGCCGCACCAGTTACGCGGGCTGGCACGACCTCGTCGTCACCATCGACAACAGCAAGATCACCTACTACATCGACGGCGCCCTCTTCGGCACCCACGGCGCCGCCTACCTGCCCGAGCGCCCCATGTCCATCAACTTCAACCAGTGGCTGATCGACCTCAACGGGCAGACCTCCACCACCCCGCGCGCCTACGACCAGCAGGTCGACTACGTCCTCCACGTCAAGGACCAGGTCCTCACCCCGGCCCAGGTCGCCGCGAAGGTCGCCGCCCTGCGCGGCGCCGGCACGGCCTTCGTCGACGAGGTCCCCGCTTCCTGACCTCCGGAGCGAGACCGAAGCCCCGGGGACGCAGGCGGGTGTCGCCTCCTGGCGAGGTCCGGCCCTGCCGCGGAGCGCGAAATCCGGCAGGAGGCACTTCGCGCTCAGAAGCTATGAACAGCAGGTGTCACCGCCGTCCACCCCGACGGCGGTGACACCGGTGCCGGCGCCGTCGCAGACCACGTCCGCAGCGGCGCCGGGTGTCTCACGGGCGGAGACCGCACTGAGCTTGACTCTGTCGGGAATCTTGTGGCCCGCTTGCTCACGAGCCCCATCGTGAGACGGTTCGCTCGCTGGACCAGCCGGTCTTCCAAGATTTCCGACGGAGTCAAATCAGTGCCCTTCAACCTGCTCGTACCCCGTCGGCCGCTGCAGAAGGAACCTCGGTGACCGACGTCGCTGTCTCCGCCAGCGGTTCAGGGCCTGACCGAACGGGTATGCCATGGCCTGCCCACGCATCGGCAATGATCGCGCAGCGGTTCGAGGACTTCTTCCGGGGCCGTACCCCTGGCCCGGTTCATCTCGGGTATCGGCGTTCAGAGGAGCAGGGTCACGCCGCCCGTGAGCGCCGCGGCCGTCATCAGTCCCATGAGCGCCATCGCGGGGAGGCCGCGGCGGTCGCGTGGCAGGAAGCTGAACAGTCGGGACAGCAGGATCGCCGCGCCGAAGGGCGGTGCGACCTTCCAGGTGTCCCGCAGCGCTCCCTTTCCGGCGGTGGCAAAAGCAGCGTCGGCGTGACCGGTCATCGCGGCCATGGCCCGGGCCGTGTGTCCGGCGGTGGCCCTGCGCGGTGGCTTCTTCGCGGCGACAGCGGCGAGGGCGTCGCCAAGGGCACCCGTCACGTTGGCCCACTGGGCGCGGAACACGATGACGCCGGACGGGTCGATGAGGTACGCGGAGTTCGGCCGTGGACCGAACGCGCGGTGCAGGGCTCCGTCGATGTCGTCGACGGCGACCTCGAACGGGAAGCCGTGACGGGCGTGGAGCGCGGTTGCGTTGCGCTGCTTCTGCTCCAGCGCTCTCGGTTGCGGGGTCGTCGCACCGGGGTGGGCTTCGCGTACGTAGACGAGGACGAACCGGATCCGGTCACCGTACCGGGAGTGCAGGTCACGGATGCCGGCTGCCGAGCTTTCGGTGACCGGGCAGGTCAGCGACCCGAAGACGAGCAGCACCGGCCGGGCGTCCGTGGCCAGGTCGGCGCTGCGGAACCTGCCGCCGTCGGTGGTGGGCAGGTCGAACGACGGGACGCGGTCCCCTGGGCCCAGGTCGGTCCGGGGGAGGAGCATGTCTCTCATGACGGTGCGGATCGTGGGGTGATCGATGCGGTAGGGATCCGGCCGGTCGACGGTGGTGGTGCTGGTCATGGCAAGCTCCTGCGATTCGGGTCCTCTGCCTGTGAGGGAAACCCGCTGGGCGGGCGTGGGCCTTCCACCCCGGCGTATCCGGTGGCGATCTCGTCGACCTGCTGGTAGCCGGTGCGCAGCAGGAAGGTGTTCAGGCGGCCGTAGGACTTTGCACCCAGGATGAAGAAGTCGGGCTCGGGGCTGCGGAGCTGGGCGATGCCGGTGGCGGGCTGGGTGAGGCAGTCGCCGCCCGCTGCGCCGAGCAGGGCGGCGGAGAGGTCCATGGGGGCGCCGGTGGCGTAACACTCGTGGACCTGGAGCTGACGGTAGAGGGTGTGGTCGCCCGTGTAGCCGGTGAGTGAGACGACGTGGTCGGCGAGCACCTCGCGAGGACCGTCGGCGGTGGCGAGGCGTACGAGCACGCGGTCACCGTCGGGGCCTGCGGTGGCGGTGGACAGGGACTGGACGTGGGCGCCGGTATGGACGGTGACGCGATCGTGCGCGCCCGTCGCCAGGGCCCGTGCGGTGGAGACGAGTTCCTGGCGGCCGGGGAGAGTGTCGTCGGGGACGGCTCCCCAGTCGGGCGTGGGGCTGCGTACCACCCATTCGAGGCGGGTCCCGGGGAGCGCGGCGAGGTCCCGCGCGGCGGTCTGGGCGGACTTCCCGGCGCCGACCAGGAGAACGGTTCCCGCCCAGCGGTCGGGAGCTTCGCCGTCGGTCGAGGGCAGGGTGCGGGTGATGCGGGGGTGGAGAGCCCGTTCGCCCGGGGCGGGGATGCCGCCCTGCCCGAGGGCGTTGGGGTGGGAGTAGGTGCCGGTGCAGTCCAGGACCAGGCTCGCTTCGGCGGTCTCCTCCCCGTCGGGGGTGTCGAGGAGGAGCGTGAAGGGGGCCTCTGCCCGAATGCCGGTGCCGATCTGTTCGTGTTTGAGAAGGCCGGTGCGGGCGACGGCGACCACGGGGGTGCGGTAGCGGATCCGCTCTCCCAGCGACGGGAGTTGTGCGACCGGGGCGAGCACTTCGCCGATGAGCTCGTTGCCCGTGGGACACGCGTCGCCTGTGGGCGCGTGCGGGAGATGGGCGCGCATCCGGCGCGAGACGTTCAGGTCCCAGGGGGTGAACAGGCGCACGTGGCCCCAGTCGCGTACATGGGCGGCGACCGTGTCCGCCGCCTCGTAGACGGTGAATGGCCATCCGGCGTCGGCGCAGGCGAGGGCGGCGTCCAGGCCGACGGGTCCGGCGCCGAGGATCGCGACGTGTGGTCGTTGCTGCTGCATGGTGGTGGACTCCCTTTCCGTACGCGTACGGGGCGGATCAGACGGCGCAGTGGACGGGCCGGGGAAGGCTGCCGTCGTTCAGACGGGCGGTGAAGAACCGCTCGGTGACCAGCTCCTTGCCCGCGGCGAGCGGGGTGCCCGCGGGGGCGAGATACAGATCGGGGCTGGTGGCCAGGTCGGCGCCGGCGGGGTGCCAGTGCAGGCCGTCGGCCGTGACGGTCAGTTCCGGGATGCTGGTCTCCTCGCCGATCTCCGCCCCGGTCTGCGAGAATCCTCGGCGCAGCAGCGGCCGTACGGCGAAGTGACTGGCGGGCAGGCCGAGTCCGGCCAGCAGTTCGGCGACCGCCGGGATCTCGCGGGTGTTGTCCGGGGTTTCGGTGAGGGCGACCCGCGGGGGCAGCCCGAGGTCGACGAGGTGGCGGATGCCGTCCAGGGTGCGCTGCCAGGAACCGGCGCCCCGGTGTGTGTCGTGCGCGGCCGGTGTCGCGCCGTCCAGGGAGGTCTGGACGGTGAGCTTGCGCCCCGCGAGCGCGCTGAGTCCGACGGCGCGGCGGCCGCGCAGCAGCATCGCGTTGGTCATGACGACGGTGGGCAGTCGCGTGGTGGCGTAGTCGAGGAGGTCGACGATGTCGGGGTGGAGGAAGGGCTCACCGCCGGTGACGTACAGCTCGGTGAACCCGGCCTCCACGGCCTCGTCGACGCGTGCGTGGAAGTCGGTCGCGGACAGGGTGCGGGGTGCCGCCTTCGGGGACGAGGCGACCGCGCAGTAGTCGCAGGCCAGGTTGCAGTGAAAGTTGGTGTAGACCCAGAGCCGCGAAGGGAAGAACGCCGTGCCGAAGAGGGGGACGACGGGACGGTCGCCTTCCACGGCCACCGCGGACGCGTCCTCGCCCCAGCCCTCCCCAAGCTCTTCGAGCAGGGGATACCCCAAGTCCGCAGGCCGGAACCCGCTCGGCAGAGTGGAGCGGTAGAGGTGGAAGCGTCCGCGCGAGCGTTCGCGCGGCGGGAGGATCTCCAGGCAGGTCGTCCACCAGCCGGTCTCGATGGTCTCGGTGAAGATCTCGGGGAGCCCGGCGGCGCGCATCGATGCGGCCTGCGCCTGCCAGTCGTAGGGGAGCGGGACCAGCTCGGCGGTCGGGCGTCCGCCGTCCAGGTCGAGGATCGCGTACCAGGCCTCGCGGCGGCCGTCGTTGGCCGGTTTGCCGAGCACTCCGACGTTCACCACCAGGGTGCCGGCGACCTGGCGCTGCCAGGGCAGGCCGCTGTGGGTGCACAGCACCACCTCGGCGCCCGATGCCTCGGTGCGCAGGCGGTGCTGTTCCTCGGGGAGTGACTCCCACCAGAAGTCGTTCAGTGCCAGCGTCGAGCCGTGGACCATGTGCACGTCGACGCCGTCGATGGTCTCCCGGCGCTCGGTGGGCAGGGTGCCCATCCAGGCGGCGAAGTCGCGGCTGGTGGTGGCGAGGGTGTGGTCGTAGATCAGCTGGGCGTACTCGTTGTCCTTGGCGTCGCGGTAGCCGCAGCCGCAGTCGGTGTCTCCGCGTGCGATCGCCACGTCGTAGTTCCCGGCGACGCACTCGACGCCGTTGTCGGCGAGGATCGGCCACAGTGCGTTCACGTCGGCGCCGAATCCGCCCAAGTCTCCCAGGCAGAACAGGCGCTCACAGCCGCGCGCTCGGGCATCGTCGACGAACGCCTGAAGGGCGTACGGGTTTCCGTAGGGGCCTCCGCTGACCGCGATGCGCATGAGGACTGGTCTCCAAGATGTCGAAGGTGAGGGGCCTGAAGGGAAACGGGTGGCTCAGGTGCAGGTGGTGCGCGCCGCTGCCGCGCGTCTGCGGCCGAACAGGCGGGGGCCCGCGGTGTAGCGGGTGCGGATGGCCTCCGGATCGACGCCGGCGAAGTACAGCAGTTTCAGGTACTGCATGAAGGCGATCATGCGCCATGTGCCGTGCGCGACGAGGCGGCGTGAGGAGGCCGTCGAGGTCGCGGGCAGCAGGCACAGCCGGCCATGGCGATGCAGGCGCCGGGACATCTCCAGGTCCTCCATGATGGCCAGGTCGGGGAAGCCGCCCAGCCTGTCGAAGGCGGTGCGGCGGACGAACATGGCCTGGTCGCCGAAGACATGGTGCAGTCGGCGGGCTCGGGCGTTCGACGTCCACGCGAGATACGCCAGCGCCAAGGTCCTCCGGTCGAAACGGATGGTGAGACCGCCGCCCACCACCCGGGGGTCGGCGAGGCAGGCGCGGATCTGGCCGAGCGCGGCCGGGTCGACGGCGGCGTCGGCGTGGACGAACCAGAGGATATCGCCGGTGGCGTGACGGGCGCCCTCGTTCATCTGTCTGGCCCGGCCACGCTTGCTGGTCACCACGGTGGCGTGGAGGGCCGCGAGTTCGGCGGTGGCGTCGGTGGATCCGCCGTCGACGACGATCAGCTCGCAGTCGGGGAAGTCCCGGCACAGGCGGCTCACCGCACTGTGGATGGCGGCTTCCTCGTTCAGGACCGGGACGATGATCGAGACGCGGGGCGGGGTCAGGGGCATGACGACTCCTCTGGCCGGAGCAGAGCGGCGATACGTGGCGGCAGCACCGGATCCGTCAGAAGCGCCGCCGCGTCCGCGGGGGTGTCCAGGTCCCGCAGTGGACGGAGCGTCCCCATGCTCAGCCCGCCGTCACGGGCGAGGGCGCGGGTGTCGGTCAGCACCCGGTCGGTGCTCCAGACTTCCGGGCCGAGGGCGAAGAGGGAGGTGTGGGGAGCGCGCAGGCCGATCAGGTAGTAGCCGCCGTCCAGTGCGGGGCCCAGTGCCACGTCATGGCTCTCCAGGGTGGTGAAGGCGGCGGTCAGATGGCTGCTGGTGAGGGTCGGTGCGTCGGTGCCGACGACCAACAGGGGTCCCGCGCCGTCGGCGAAGGCGTCGGTCACGGCCGCGGCCAGGCGCTCTCCGAAGTGTCCGCCGCGCTGGATCAGCAAGCGGACACCGGCGGGCACTGCCGTGCCGATGGCGTCCTCGCCTTCGCCCGGGGCGTAGGCGAGGTAGGTGCTGGGGGTGTGGGAGGTGGCCAGTTCCACGGTGTGGCGGATCAGTTCGGCCTGGAGCGCCGCGCAGCGCACAGGACTCAGCAACGGATGCAACCGGGTCTTGACCATTCCGGGACGTGGCGCCTTGGCCATGATCAGGATGGCGGGAGTGCCCGCCGGGCCGGGGGTGCTCATGCGTCGAACCGGTAGACGAAGCCGGCCTCGGTCGTACGGTCCAGGGAAGGGAGCGCGTGTCCGGCCAGTGTCGCGAAGATGTCCTTGCTCGCCTCCATGCGGTCGAGCAGGGCCTGCACCGGTTCCGGTTCGGGGGCGACGCCGTTGGCGTAGTCGGTGACGAAACCGACCAGGGCCATGGGCAGTTCGGCCTCCCCGGCCAGGACGATCTCCGGGCCCGCGGTCTGACTGACGGCGCTCACCCCGGCCGCGGCCAGGGCGGCCACCTCGGGGCGCGAGTTGAACCGGGGGCCGTCGACGTGCCCGTACACGCCCTGCGGCACGACGGGCACCCCGGTCAGCTCGGCGGCGGAGATCAGCGCCCGGCGCAGCGGCTCGCTGAAGGGCCGGTCGAAGATCCAGTGCCCGCGGCCGGCCGCGCCGGGCGTGTCGTACCAGGTGCACGGGGTGCCGTCGGGCAGCCGGTTGGCGGGGAAGTACAGATCGTCGAAGACCACCAGGGAGCCTGGCCGGACGGCCGGGTCGAGGGAACCGCAGACGGTGAAGGACACGACGGCCTCCGTCTTGCAGGCCAGCAGAGCGGAAAGGTTCGCCTTGTGGTCGACCTGACTGGAGAGCCGGTGATGACCGGCCCCGTGCCGGGACAACTGCACGGTCTCCGTGCCCCGAAGGTGTCCTTCGGTGACGGTGACGACGCCGTGGTCCGTGACGACGGTCCGCTCGGCCGCCCCCTCCAGGTGGGGCCAGTCGTAGCTGCCGGAGCCGGTGATCACACCGATGCGCATGGACTACTTCTCCTTCGGTGACGTGCCGGACGGGCTGCCGGCGGGGGTGCGGACCTCGACGATCGGGAGCAGCGTGCGTAGCGCGGCGTTCTCGGCCGGGTCGAGTACGGCGTGCTGCACGCAGGCGGGGACGACGGTGCCGTTCTCCGGTTGGGCCATGGCGTAGTGGCAGGCGGCCAGCCGCTCCTGGGTCTCCCGCAGCCCGGGGTCCTCGGCCTGCTCGCCGCGCCGCATCAGCTCCCAGGCCGGGGCGACGACATCGGCGTCCATGAACTGGTGCATCACGAAGGTCACCGGACGCACGCGCATCCGGTGCCGGACCAGCCGCAGCACTCCGACCCGGCGGATGGTGCGGCCCAGCCAGCGCAGCGCCGTCACCACGGTGGACGGGTGGCGGGCCACCACCCGCAGGACCCTGGCCGCAAGGAGGGCGGGCGGGGTGCCGGTGAAGGTCACCTTCCCGAAGTAACGGAAGAACGCGTCGCGCACGGAGAGATCGCGTGAGTCGCCGCCGTCGAGGAACGGGTACCAGCGGCGGCCGACGTAGAAGCCGTAGGCGGTGCGGTTGCAGCGCACGTCGCCGTTCTCGAAGACCCGGTGGTCCAGCCGGGTTCCAGCGCCGCGTTCGATCTCCGCCCACACCGCGTCCGGGGTCGCCTCGCGGAACTTCTCCTTCCAGCGGCGCGCGTCGCCGAGGAAGGCGGCGGGCTGGAAGGAGAACATGCCGTAGCCCATGGCCTGGCAGTCGCGGATCACGCTCGCGACCTCGTCGAGGTTGCCCGGGGTGACGGTCATGTTGTGGGCGAGGAAGAACCGCACTCCGTGCTCGCACCGCAGACGGGCGAGCATGGCGGCGAACCGTGCCCGGTAGGGGTTCAGCGCCTTCTCGTCCGGCGGGCGTTCGATGCCGCGTCGGCCGTACATGAACTTGTCGAAGTGCGCGGCGAAGGACAGCCGGTCGAAGCGCCGTGTGCCGTCAGGGCCGAGCGCGAGCCGGGTGAGGTAGTCGTAGTCGAAGTCGCCGTGGGTGAAGCTCATCGGTTCCCGGCCGTGGTTCCGCATGATGGCGAGCGCGGCGGCGTGGTCGTCCGGGGCGAGCAGGCTCACCTCGCCGCCGATGAGCTGGGCGTGGGCGCGCGGGCCCCGCAGCTTGCGGAGCAGCTCCATCTGGGCCGTGACCTGTTCGTGGGTGTGGGGGCCGTCGACGCGTACCTGGTTCGCGTCCCGGGAGTGGTAGCAGGGCGTGCATTTGAGGTTGCACTTGGGGAAGACGCCGTGGGTGCCCTCGCAGCCGACACCGTGCCGACCGAGGATCTGGCCGGGGGTCCTCGCCGCCTCGGGCAGTTCCGCCCATCGGCGTTCCATGGCCGCGGCGAACTCGGGGTCGTAGGGGCGGGTGACGCGCTCGAGAGCTCGCAGCGTGGCGATGATCCGCATCAGTGGTTCTCCTGCTGTGTCCGGGGCACCTCGAAGGCCCCGGCGGTGGGCACGGTGGTACGGCTCCTGCGCGGTCGTCGGGGCACAGGGCGCCACAACAGCCAGGCGTAGAGCAGCATCAGGGCGTCTTCGACCAGGACGTACCAGCGCAGGGGCTGAGCGGCGTACGTGCCGAAGCAGCCGCAGTTGTCGAGGACGAGTCCGCGGGCGAACGCCTGGGCGGCGAGGGCCGCCCACACCACTGCGACGGCGGTGTACAGCCAGACGGGTGCGACGGCGCGGGAGCGGGGCCGGGCGAGGAACCAGACGGCCGTGCCGGCCTCCGCGCCGATCAGTGCCACCGTCAGGGCGGTCGAGACCGCGCCGGCCGTCACGCCGTAGGTGCTGAGGATGCCGGGCATCGCGTCGAACGAGGCGAGCTGGCCCAGTGCCATCGCCGCGAGTACGACACCCAGGCCGATACGGAGGATCATCGGCTCAGCCTCCTGCGCAGGCCGAGCAGGGCGCGGATGGCGCCGCTGCCCCGGGCCAGACGGGTGTGGACGTCGGCCAGTGCCGCGTGCCAGGGCCCGTCGGCGTAGGTGGGGTAGGGGTGCACGGTGCGGGCGTAGTCGGAGGGCATCCAGCCCAGACGTACCGCTGCTGCCAGATGGGCGATGGTCTCCCCTGCCCTCGGTGACACGACCGTCGCTCCGACGATCTTTCCGCGCGGGCCCAGGACCAGGGTGGTGAAGCCCTCGGTGCGGCCGTCGGCGACCGCTCGGTCGACCCGGTCGTTCTCCAGCGTGTGGACGCGCGCGGTGTCGCCGTACCTCTCGCGCGCCTCGTCGGTGGTGAGGCCGACGCGGGCGATCTCGGGATCGGTGTACGTCACCCAGGGCACCGCGCGGTGGTCAATGGGGCGGCGCACCCCGAGGAGCGCGTCGGTGACGGCTGCTGCGCCCTGCGTGCCGCCCAGGTGGGTGAAGGCCGAACGGCCGGTGACATCGCCGGCGGCGTAGATCCGGTGGTTGGCGGTGCGTAGCCGGCCGTCGGTCCGGACGTGACCGGTCTCGGTCAGCTCCACACCGGCCGCCTCCAGGCCGAGTCCCTCGGTGTTGGCGTGGCGGTCCGTGACGGCCAGCAGCGTGTCGTACGGGAGGGGGCCACCGGGTCCGTGGACGGCGCCGGCATCGACTCTCTCGGCGCGGTAGCCGGTCAGCACGGTGACGCCCTCGGCCTCCAGCCGCTCCCGCAGCACCTGCGAGGCCCCCGGTTCTTCTCGGGGCACCAGGCAGTCCATCGCCTCCACGAGGGTGACCTGCGAGCCGAGCCGGGCGAACGCCTGGCCCAGCTCGCAGCCGATGGGTCCACCGCCCAGCACCACGAGGCGCTGCGGGAGTTCGGTCAGCTCCCAGACGGTGTCGCTGGTCAGCGGCTCGGCCTCGGCCAGGCCGGGGACCGGCGCCAGGGCAGGCGAGGAGCCGGTCGCGATCAACGCGTACCGGAAGGAGATCTCCCGGCCGCCCGTGGTCAGGGTTCTCGGGCCGGTGAAGGTTGCCGCGCCGCGTGTCACGTCGACGCCGTACGGGGCGAGTGCCTCGGCCGAGTCGTGCGGCTCGATCGCGCCGATCGCCCGCTTCACCTCCCCCATGGCAGCCGCCAGGTCGGCGCGTCCGGCCACCGGCGGGAGACCGTAGGCCGCGGCGCGGCGGGCCGCCTGGACGTCAGCGGCCACATGCACAAGCGCCTTGCTCGGTACGCACCCCGTCCACAGGCAGTCCCCGCCCAGCCGGTCCCGCTCGACGAGCAGCACCCGGGCGCCGAAGCGCCCGGCGGTGCGGGCCGCGGTCAGGCCGGCGCTGCCGCCGCCGATGACGACCAGGTCGTACGTACTCATCGTGTGGGCTCTCTCCGGTCGGTGCGCAGCAGTGGGACGCGAGGGGAACCCGGTGACGCGCCCGTGGCCTTCCCTTCTCGGCCACACGATTCCCGCCCGGCGGGCCGGCCGGAATCATCCAGCCCGAACCGGCGTGTCCGAGGCGGAATGCGGAGCCCGCCCGGCAGGGTTCCCGGCGGCGAGCACAGGGCCGAGCGGCCGGCAGGCCGCGACAGAGACGAGGAGCGGATGGACGAACAGGACTGGCGACGTTTCATCGCCGCCTACCACCACGCACATCCCGGCATCACCGAACAGCTCTTCACCCTGGCCGACACCTCCCCGTACGCCTGGCTGGCCGAACCGCTCCACGGCATCGAGGGCACGGTCCTCGACCTGGCCTGCGGTTCGGCACCCACCCGTGCCGAGCTGCCCGACGCCGACTGGATCGGGGCCGACCTCTCGGCCGCAGAACTCGCCGAAGCGGCACGCCAGGGCCGCGGACCGCTGGTACGGGCCGGCGCGGACGCGCTGCCGACCGCCTCAGCGAGCGTCGCGGCCGTCTGTGCGGCCATGTGCCTGCCGGTCGTCACCCCCTTGCCGCAGGTGCTCGGGGAGATCCGGCGCGTACTGCGCCCGGGCGGGACGCTCGCGGCGCTGGTGCCCTCCCAAACCGGACTCTCCCCGTCCGGCATGCTCGGATGGCTCCGGGTGATGGCCGCCCTGCGCGCCGTACGCCAGCCGTGGCCCAACCCGCAGGCCCGCGACGGGCTGGCCGCCCTGCTGCGCGATGCGGGGTTCCGCGTCCGTTCCGACGAGCGACGCGTCTTCACCCTCGCCATCGACTCGGCCGACGCCGCGGCCCTGCTGCCCGACGCCCTGTACCTGCCCGGACTGGCACCTCGACGCGCCGAGGCCGCCAAGTGCTCCCTGACACGGTGGGCGGCCCCGGGGCGACGCCTTGAGCTGCCGCTGCGCCGCGTGGTGGCCGAACTTCCCACCGAAACACCGTCACAGGAGCCGATATGAACCGTCCGCCAGCCTCCTCATCCGCAACCGAGCCTCCGCAGCCAGATGCGGCGGCCCCGGACAGGCCGGCGTCGCGGTCGGCGCGCGCGGCGTGGACACGACTGGCACTCCTGGTGGTCCTGTTGGTGGCGCTCGGCTCCTGGGTGGCGCTGGGAGGGGCGGACCTGTTGCGGGAGGTGCGCCAGGATGTCGACTCGCTCGGCCTGTGGGGGCCGGTCGCGTTCGCCGTCTGCTACGCCCTGGCGGTGACGGCATTGCTGCCCGGTTCGGTGCTCACCGCGTCGGCGGGGGCTCTGTTCGGGCTGCCACTCGGGGTCGGTGCGGTACTCGTGGGAGCGACGGCGGGTGCGGCCTTGTCGTTCGGCCTTGCCCGCTGGCTGGGGCGTCCGGTGGTGGCCCGTCACGCCGGCTCGGGGCGACTGGCCCGGCTGGACGCCTACCTGACACGCCGCGGATTCGCAGCCGTCCTGCTCCTGCGGCTGGTGCCGCTGTTCCCCTTCTCAGTGATCAACTACGGGGCGGGAGTGGCCGGGGTCCGCTTCTCCTCCTACGTGACCGCCACGGCCCTGGGCATCATCCCCGGCACCGTCGTCTACACCGGGCTCGGCGGTTCCCTGGGTGATCCCGCATCGCCGGGGCTGTGGGGCGCGCTCGGTGCTCTGGTCGTGCTGAGCGTGGGCGGTGGGTGGGCTGCCCGGCTGATCCGCTCCCGCAACGGGGAGACCAGCGCGGCTGCCGACGGCCGGTGACACCCCCGTGGGTGCCGCTCGCTGCCTCCATGCCCAGGTGCACCTGGCAGTCGCCCACCGCAGGGTGGCCGCCGGCCGACTGGAGAGCCGTCCGAATCAGACACAGCGGAGTCGGAATGACAGCCGACGCACAACGGGTTCCCGTCGCGGCGGCGAAGAGCCGCCGAGGCGTCCGGCATCACGCATCAGAGGAGAGACATGGCGACGATCGACGTATCCCCCGAGCGGCAGGAGACGGACTCGACCGTGGCGGAATCGGTCAAGGACTACTACGGCAAGGTCCTCGCGTCCTCCGCGGATCTGAAGACCTCGGCCTGCTGCACGGACGCGGCACCGCCGCCGCACATCGCCGCGGCTCTCGGCGAAGTGCACGACGAGGTCATGGAGCGCTTCTACGGCTGCGGTTCGCCCATCCCACCCGCGCTTGAGGGGGCCACCGTGCTCGATCTCGGCTGCGGCAGCGGACGCGACGCCTACGTGCTGTCCCAACTGGTGGGTCCCGCCGGCCGGGTGATCGGCGTCGACATGACCGAGGAACAGCTCGCCGTCGCCCGCCGCCACCAGGACTGGCACGCCGAACGGTTCGGCCACGCGAACACCGACTTCCGTCACGGCTACATCGAAGACCTGGCCGCGGCCGGCATCCCGGACGCCTCCGTGGACGTCGTGGTCTCCAACTGCGTGGTGAACCTCTCGCCGGACAAGCCGCGCGTCCTCTCCGAGATCTTCAGGGTCCTGCGGCCCGGCGGTGAGCTGTACTTCTCCGACATCTTCGCCGACCACCGCCTGCCCGCCGCCCTCCTCGACGATCCCGTCCTCGTCGGAGAGTGCCTCGCCGGCGCCCTGTACACCGAGGACTTCCGCCGCATCCTGGAACACACCGGATGCCCGGACGCCCGCACCGTCGCCACCTCACCGGTGACGATCAGCGACCCGGACATCGAGCGGAAGATCGGCTTCGCCACCTTCACCTCCCGCACCGTCCGCGCCTTCAAGCTCCCGCTGGAGGACCGCTGCGAGGACTACGGCCAGGTCGCCGTCTACCACGGCACCATCACCGAGCACCCGCACGCCTTCGACCTCGACGACCACCACCGCTTCCACACCGGCAAGCCGATGCTCGTGTGCGGCAACACCGCCGACATGCTGAGCGCCACCCGCTACACGCCCCACTTCACCATCACCGGCGACAAGACCACCCATTTCGGCCTCTTCTCCTGCGCCCCGACTGGCCGGCCCGCGGAGGCGACGGCCGACACAGGCGGCTGCTGCTGACGTGGCCCGGCTCGGTGGAAGGCCGCAAGCGCGGGCAGGGTTCCCCTTCCGCAAGGAAAGGGGCGCCCGCCGCCCCGCGCGAACTGACCAGGAGGTGCACGATGCTCTACCGGGCCACTTTCAACGGAGTGCTGATCGCCGAGAGCGGCGACACCGTCAAGGTGGACGGCCACCGCTACTTCCCGCCCGATGGCGTGCGCCGGGAGTACCTCGTCCCCAGCGACACCACGAGCATCTGTCCGTGGAAGGGGCAGGCGCGGTACTTCACCCTCCGCGTGGACGGCCGGGAGAACAGGGACGCCGCCTGGTGCTATGCCGACCCGTACGCCGCCGCGGAACGCATCCGAGGCCGCATCGCGTTCTGGCACGGTGTGCGGGTCCAGCGCGTGCCGCAAGCCCCCGGCGCTCCCGCCGCTTCCGACGGCACCTCGCCCAGGCCCTCGGTACTGGGCCGGATCGCGGAGCTGTTCCGTCGATGACAACACGGTCACCGGCACCCCAGCGGCCGCGAGGCGACACCACGGCACCGGACAATCCATGGAATGCTCCGGTCCGTCCGGAGGGTTTCCAGTCCGTGGGAGACACAGTGGCACCGTCGCAGGGAACGCGGGACACGGCGTTCGCGCACTACGTGCTGCCCGAGGTGGAGGTCCTGCTGCGGGTGGCGATGACCCTGACCGCTCAGCCCGCCGACGCCGAGGACCTGGTGCAGGACACCCTGCTGCGCGCCTACCGGGCGGTCGACCGGTTCGACGGAGAGCATCCCCGGGCCTGGCTGCTGACCATCATGCGCCGCGCCGAGATCAACCGGCACCGCCGCCGCAGGCCGCACCTGCTGGACGACCCGGACGCCGACCTGGAGCGGCTGACCGCCCGCGACACGGCGGCCTCCCCGGAGGAGGTGATCGTCGGGCAGGGCTTCGACGAGGCGGTCGCCACCGCTCTGGCCGCGCTGCCGGACAAGCACCGGCAGGTTGTACGTCTCGTGGACATCGGCGGACTGAGCTACGCGGAGGCCGCTCGGGTACTGGACGTGCCTGAGGGGACCGTGATGAGCCGTCTGCACCGGGCCCGCAAGCGGATCAGGACCCAGCTGGCGGCGGCCGGACTCGCACCGAAACGGAAATGGAGCGCGATGTGATCGGGCACCGGGGCGGAACGCGACACCGCCGGATGAACTGCATGCAGGTGGCCCGCGTGCTCCAGGCATGCCTGGACGGCGAGACCGAAGAGACCACCGCGCGGCGGGTGGCCGCCCACGTGGAGGACTGCCGCCGCTGCGGCCTGGAGATGACCGTCTACCGGGAGATCAAGAACTCGCTGGCCCGCCACGAGCAACCGGACGAGACCGCCATGAACCGTCTGCGCGCCTTCGGCACCGCCCTGCTCACCACGGCACCGGGCGAACCCTCCGAAGGCTCCACCGGCCCCGGCGGAGCCTGAACCGGCCGACGAGGCCACCCACCGCGCATACCCGCGCGCCACCGCGTGGGCCGGTAAGAGAACCCGTGGAGGACCGATGTCACAGCACACCGACGTCCTGGTAATCGGCATGGGCCCCGGAGGCGAACACATCGCCGGGCGGCTGGCCGAGGCCGGGCTGCACGTCACCGGCGTGGAGGCCGAACTCGTCGGCGGCGAATGCCCGTACTGGGGTTGCGTACCCAGCAAGATGATGATCCGGGCCGGCAACCTGCTGGCCGAGGCACGTCGCGTTGCGGGGCTGGCCGGGTACGCCGATGTCACCCCGGACTGGGGGCCGGTCGCCGCCCGGATCCGCGACGAGGCGACCGACGACTGGAACGACCAGGTGGCCGTGGACCGGTTCACTTCCAGGGGCGGCCACTTCGTACGCGGCCGGGGCAGGCTCACCGGGCCCCGGCAGGTGGAGGTGGACGGTGAGACCTACCGGGCGCGCCGCGGCATCGTCGTCGCCACGGGCACCCGCCCCGCCGTCCCACCCGTGCCGGGGCTGAAGGACGTGCCGTACTGGACCAACCGCGACGCCGTGGCCACGAAGGATCCGCCCGCGACCCTGATCGTCCTGGGCGGCGGGGCGATCGGCCTGGAGCTGGCCCAGGTCTTCGCCCGCTTCGGCACCCGCGTCACCGTCGTCGAGGCACTGGGACGCCTGCTGCCGATGGAGGAGCCGGAGAGCGGCGGACTGATCGCCGACGTGCTGCGCTCCGAGGGACTCGACGTGCGCACCGGAGCCCGTGTCACGGCCGTCCGGCACGACCACGACGCGTTCACCACCGCCCTCGACGGCGGCGCCGAACTCACCGCCCAGCGGCTGCTCGTGGCCACCGGGCGGCACGCGGACCTCAGCGGGCTCGGCCTGGACACCGTCGGCCTCGACCCGCACGCCCGAGCCCTGGAGACCGACGGGTATCTGCGCGCGGCCGACGGCCTGTGGGCGGTCGGCGACGTGACCGGCCGCGGCGCCTTCACCCACGTGGCCATGTACCAGGCCGAGATCGCGGTACGGGACATCCTCGGCGAGGACGGACCCGCCGCCGACTACCGGGCCCTGCCCCACGTCACCTTCACCGACCCGGAGATCGCCTCGGTCGGCCTGACCGAGGCGAGGGCACGAGAATGCGGGCTGCGGGTACGCACCGGACTCGCCCGGGTGCCGTCGTCCGCCCGCGGCTGGATCCACAAGGCGGGCAACGACGGGCTGATCAAACTGGTCGAGGACGCCGACGGCGGCGTCCTGGTCGGTGCCACGGCGGCGGGCCCGGCCGGCGGCGAGGTGCTGTACGGGCTCGCGGTCGCCATCCAGGGCAGGATGCCCGTCACCGCACTGCGGCACATGATCTACGCCTACCCGACCTTCCACCGCGGTGTGCAGGACGCGCTCGCGGACCTCGACCACGGCCGGTGAGCCACCCGGCGGAACCCGAGAAACTCTCCGCTCGCCCCGCATCGTCGGGGGAACGGCCGGGCGAGTGCCCGCACGGCACGGGAGCGTAGGCCGGGCGTCCGTCTCCCCCGGCCGGCGGGCCATACCGCACGGGAACTCGGGGCGGTCCCGGTGCCCGACCGGCGGTGGGTCACCTGCCGGGGGGCCGCTCGCGCTTTCCGTCGTCTTCCCCCTCGTCCCCCAACAGCCCCTCGGCGAAGGCGCGCAGCCGCCCGACCGCACCGGCCTCCGGTTCCGCCCCACAGGAGAGGGCGCTCTTGATGTCCCGGTAGGTTTCGGCCTTCAGCCCGCAGCGGCGGCAGTCCTCCAGGTGCACCGCTACGCGGTGGGCCGTGACCTCGTCGGTCTCCCCGTCCAGGTATGCCTGCAGGACCCGGGCCACCCGCATGCAGTTCATCCTGCGCTCGGCCGACCGCCTCCGCTTCCACCACATGCTCATCGCTCACCTCGTCCCAGCACCAGCCCCGGCCACCGCTGTCCTCGACGTGGACGCGCCGGCTCGGCCCACGGCGGGCATCCACCGCGGACACAGCCGGAGGGTACCTTTCCCACGCGCACACCGCTGGACAACGCATCCGCCGAGCACGTCGCGGACCACCGGTGCTTACCGGACGACGCCAGGTACGAGGCATCCCCCGGCCCTTCCGGCCACCGGTGGGCGGACACCACAGTCACCTTCCAGAACCCGGACCGGGTTCGGCCACGACACGACGCAGCGGCAGCTCCCCAAACCGCCCGGGGCGACCCAGGACGCCAGACTCCGCTTGGCCGTCCAAGCACGGCGCGGGGTGAGGCCGGGCAGGTACGGGCCGTCGACGAGCAGTGCCGCCGCCTCCGGCATGTCGAGGCGCATCGTGAACCCGCGTCGCTCGTCAGAACGTACGCGGAAACCCGCGTCCCGCAGCAGCGCCGCGAGACCGTCACGGGCCTGCGGAGTGGGCCACGGCTGCCGTCGGGACCGCAGCGCCCGCATCACCCGGGCCCAGCCGAGGGCTCCGGCACCGAGACCCCGGACTGGGCGGGCACGAGAGCGGTTCGATTTTCGTTCCGCTGCGCTGGACCGGAGTGGTTTGAGATACTGGTTACGACCTGCTGTCTCTCCCAGGGGAGGGCATCGCATGTCCCTCCCGGTGATCGTCGGTGTGGACGGGTCGTCCGAGAGCATCGCAGCCGCGGAATGGGCCGCACACGAATCGGAACTCCGCGGCGCGCCCCTGCTCATCGTGTACGCGGACGAGTGGGCGGGAGCGGCGACCTCGCAGGGCGTCGGTCCTGACGCGCGGTGCCGTCGGGCCGATGAACTGCTGGCCGAGGCCGCGGAGTCCGTGCGACGGCTGCATCCCGTTCTTCAGATCGACACGCGGCAGCTGGCCGGACCGCCTGCGGCCGCACTGGCCGGTGCGGGTGCGGAGGCAGTGCTACTGGTACTCGGTTCGCGCGGCCTGAGCGGCCTCAGAGGCTTCCTCCTCGGCTCGGTCGGTATGGCGGCGATCGGCGCCACTGAGTGTCCCGTCGTGCTTGTACGGGTGCCGGGACGATCCACCGTTCCCGCCCGCTCCGCCGTGGCCCGTTCCTCGCGCGACGTGGTCGTGGGGGTGGACATCGATCAGTTTTTTGACCCGCTGCTTGATTTCGGATTCCAGGAGGCCGCCAGCCGGGACGCCCGCTTGCTCGCGCTGTACGGATGGTCGATTCCGCCCGTGGTCCGCGATGCCTCGGCCCTTGTGGCGGCTGAGCGGGAGATGGGGCCCGACATCGCGCGTCGCCTTGCGGCGGATCTGCGGCCCTGGCGGCTGATGTTCCCCTCGGTGGACCTCGTGGAGCGATCGTGCGTGGGCGGCCCCGCGCAACTGTTGTTGCAGGCGGCGGAGAACGCGGAACTCGTGGTCGTGGGCCGGCGTGTGCGCAGGGGAACCCTGGGCGCGCACGTCGGGCCCGTCACCCATGCGGTGATCCACCACTGCGCCGTACCAGTCGCTGTCGTCGCTCATGAGTGACCAGGCGGCCAGGATGCCGGGCTCGTGAACATTCTGGTGGCGGTGTCGAGCGCCCTGATGGCCGCCCTGTGTTTCGGGCTCGGGTCGGTGCTCCAGCACGAGGCGGCACGACGAGCGCCCCCGCAGAAGGCCCTGCGCCTGAGGCTCCTGTTCGACCTGGTGCGTCGGCCGATGTGGTTGGTGGGGACGGTGCTGTCCATCTCCTCGTTCGCTTTCCTGGCTCTGGCGCTGGCTTTCGGGCCGTTGGTACTGGTGCTGCCGCTTGCGGCGACGGATCTCGTCTTCGCCCTGCCGTTGCTGGCCCTGCGGCGCGGGGAACGGTTGAGTCGTTCCGAGGTGACCGGAATCGTCTGCACGGCGGGGGGAGTGGCGGTGTTCCTCGTGGCGCTTCCGCCCTCGCCCTCGGGCACGTCGGTCCCGGCCGTACGCGAGTGGGCGCTGGTGCTCGTGGTTGTTATCGGGGTGGTCGTGTCGTTGGCCGCGGTGGGAGCGAGCCGGCCGGGTACGGTACGGACGGCCTCGTACGCAGTCTGCGCGGCCGCGATGCTGGCTCTTCTCGACGCCCTGACCAGGAGCACGGCCGACCGGGTGCGGACAGACGGCTTCGGGGCGCTCTTCCACTGGGAACTGTATGCGCTGATGGCCGTGGGAGTGACGGCTCTGGTGCTCTCGCAAAGTGCCTTCCAGGCGGGTTCCTTGGCCGTCAGCCTGCCGATCATCGACACCCTGGAGCCGATCTGCGCCGTGGCCATCGGCGTGGCTGTCTTCGATGAGCAGCTCGCCGTCACGGTGTGGGCCCTGGCGGTGCAGATGGCGGGGGCGGCGGTGGCGGTGATCGGGGTCGTGCTCTTGGGGCGGTCGCCGCTGGCGACGGACTGACATGCCTCAGTCATCACTGTTCGTCCCCGTGGGCGTTCGCTCCGGGGCGGCCTGCGTGCAGCTGATCGCTGCGGTTTCCGGGTGGGCGCCGCCTCGACGGGCCGCCCTTCGGCCGGGCGCGGGTGTGTGAGCGGACGCCCAGTGGCGGTGCCGCTGTCGTTTCACGGTGCGAGGGAGAAGTAGTTCTCCTCTTCCTGGGTGAAGTGCAGGCGCAGGACGGTGTTCAGGCCGTAGAGGCAGGAGCGCAGGTCATCGAGTTGTTCGGGGGCCAGACCGCCGCCGGCGTGGGCTAGCTGCAGGTGGGTGGCGACGCGGTGGGAGAGGCGCTCGATCTCGGTGTGGGCGCGGCTCATGGTTGCGGTGGCCTCGGGTCCCCCGAGGGTGGGGGCCAGCGCCGGGTAGAGCTGGTGCTCTTCGGCGTACTCGTGCGGCAGGAGCCGTTCGGTCAGCAGCCGGTGTGTTTCCTCCACTGCCGTGAGGGCGGTCGGGCCGGGGGTGTCGGAGAGGCGGTCGGCGGCGTCGCGTACGGAGTCGAGGACGTCGCGCAGGTCGTCGTGTTCGGCCGCGAAGCGGTGGATGAGGGACTCGGCGGCGGGGGTGAGGGCCGGACGCGCGGCCTGGTCGACGTGGAGGGCGCGCAGGGCGTTGAGGATCACTGCGACGTCGATGCCTTCCTGGAGCAGCGCGCCGGCGGCGGGCGGCAGCAGACCGGCTGCGGCAGCGGCCATGGCCGCCAGCGACATGACCATGCCGCCCAAGGCGCTCTGCACGGCGATGCGGCGTGCGCGCTGGGCGATGGTGACGGCGTCGGCGAGGCGGTCGACGCGGTCTGAGGTCAGCACGATGTCGGCGGCTTCCGAGGAGGCGGTGGAGCCCCGGGCGCCCATGGCGACGCCGACGTCGGCGGCGGCGAGGGCGGGGGCGTCGTTGACGCCGTCGCCGACCATGACGGTGACCGCGCGTTCACGCTCGTCGTGTACGGCGGCGACCTTGCCGGCAGGGCTCAGCTCGGCGAGCACGCCGTCGAGGCCGAGGACGGCGGCGACCTCGTGGGCTGGTGCGGCCCGGTCGCCGGTGAGCATCAGGAGCCGCTGGATGCCCGCCGCCCGCAGGTGTCGCAGGGTGCGCGGGGCGTCGTGCCGCAGCGGGTCGCGCAGCAGGATCGCACCTGCTAGCCGTCCGTCGACGGTGAGCCATGCCACGGCCGCGCCGTCGAGGAGCGCGCGGTTGTCGACGGCCTTGGACCAGGGAGGCCGTGCGTCGTCGGGGCCGAGGCGGCCGATGGAGACCCGGTGCCCGTCCACGCTGCCGACGGCACCCCGGCCGGCCTCCTCGGTGACGTTCGTCGGGACGGAGAGTTCGAGATCGCGTTCCCGGGCGGTGTCGACGATGGCCTGGGCCAGGACGTGCGGTGAGTACTGGTCGAGCGAGGCCGCCACACGCAGGACTTCCGCGGGTGTGATGCCGGGGGCCGCGGTGACGTCGAGGACGCGAGGGCGGCCGCGGGTGAGGGTGCCGGTCTTGTCGAGCAGGAGGGTACGGGCGCGGCCGAGGTTCTCCAACGCGCCGCCGTCGCGGATGACCACGCCGAAGCGGGAGGCACGGGAGAGACCAGAGACGATGGCGACCGGGGCGGCCAGCAGCAGAGGACAGGGCGTGGCCACGACCAGGACGGCGACCGCGCGTACCGCGGAGCCGCTGATCAGCCAGGCCAGTCCCGCAACAGCGAGGGACAGGGGCAGGAACCAGGCCGCGTACCGGTCGGCCAGCCGCACCACGGGCGCGGACTCGGCCCCCGCCTGACGGGCCAGGCGTACGATCCCCGCGTACGTGCTGTCCTGCTCGGTGGCGGTGGTCCGCAGTTCGAAGGCGCCGCCCGCGTTGACCACGCCGCTGCGGACCGTTTCGCCCCGGGGCCGCTCGACCTGGAGCGACTCACCGGTGAGTACCGACTCATCCAGGACGGCGGCGGCGCTCTCCACACGACCGTCGACGGGCACGACTTCACCGGGGCCGACGACGAGCAGGTCACCGACGGCGACCTCGGCCAGCGGGACCGTGACCACCCCGGCGTCCGTGCGGCGGCGTGCCGAGCGTGGCGCGTGCTCCAGCAGGGCGCGCAGGTCGTGCGAGGCGCGCCGCTGGGCCGTGGCTTCGAGGGTGCGGCCGGTGGCGAGCATGAGGGCGATCAGGGCACCGGCCAGGTACTCGCCCACGGCCAGGGTGCCGCCGAGTGCGAGTACGGCTATCAGGTCCACGCCCGCCTGTCCGCGGCGCAGCGCGGCGAGCACCCACACCACGGCGGGCACGACGGCGGCGACGGTTCCCAGAGCCCACAACAGGTCCGACAGGCCGCGCGCGCCGACGAGCCAGGCGATGCCGCCGCCGGCCAGCGCGGCCGCTGTGACGGCCAGGAGGACCGGTTCGAGCCGCAGGGAGGTGATCGCCGTCGTGATGCGGCGCGGACCTGCTGCGGTGGGGTTCATGGCGCACCTCGATCCGTGCAGTGCGGTGACCGTGGGGCTCGGTCCCTTCATCCCATCGTGGCGGTGACCTCGGCGGCAGGGGCCGTCCGGCCCTTCTGCCGGGCCGGACGGCCGGGATCGGCGCGCGCCCGTCACGTCCGGCCGGCGTCGAGGTGGAGCGCCAGCAGGGGGCAGGCCGCGGCGGCGCGGCGGGCGTGGCGATGCAGATGGTCGGGGACGGACCGGTCCTTGACGATGGGGGGTAGCCCCATGCGTCGAGGTCGATCAGCTCGGGCAGCAGTTCGCCACAGGGCCTGTCCGATGCAGGCGATGCGGTTGATACGCAGGGTCTTGGCGGGGCGCGCGGGAGTCATCGCCAGGTCTCCGGGGGTACGGCGGGCGGTACGGGGATCCGCGGCGGCCGGTGGGCCGCGGCGCAGGCGCCCTGGACGAGGTGGGGGTCGATGTCGTCGGCGAAGGCCTGCAGGGCGGAGGCGGCCAGTCGGGCGGCGCCGTCGGGGTGGCGGCAGGCGCCCCGGTCCGGCAGCAGCCCGACGCGCCGGCGCAGCCGTTGCAGCAGGTCCGCGTCGGCCCGTCCGGCGGCCAGCGCGGTAAAGTCCTCCGCCACGGCGGGCAGCCCGAAGCGGCACGGGCCGCACTGACCGGCGCCGTCGGTGGCGAGGTACGCAAGCATGCGCGCCGTCTCGGACAGGCCGCAGGCCGCCCGGGACAGAGCGATCAGCACGCCCGCACCGGGTGCGGCGCCCAACGGGGCCAGCTCACGCCGGGCGAGGGGCACCTGGAGGTGCTCGGCGGGAAGCCAGGTGCCGGCGAACCCGCCAAGGAGGAGCGCCTGCAGGGACTCCGTGCGCCCTCCGGCGCGGTCGATGATCACGTCGAGGGGTGTCCCGAACGTGGTCTCCAGGACGCCCGGCGCCGTGACCGCGCCGGAGACGGTGACGAGCAGCGTGCCGGGCTCGCCCGGCGTTCCCGCCTGCCGGAACCAGCCCGGCCCGTAGCGGGCGATCAGGGCCAGGTGGGCGAAGGTCTCGGTGTTGCTCACCAGCGTGGGACGGCGGGCGACACCGCGTTCGTGGGTACGGGGCGGGCTGCCCTGCGGGCGTGCCGGGCCGCCACTGAGCCAGCGCACCAGGGACGTCGACTCGCTGGAGACATGGGTGTGCGGAAGGGCGCGGAGGCGCAGCCGCACCGGGTCGAGACGGTCGCGTCGCCGTTCGTCCAGGGCCGCGCTCAGCTGCTCGAACTGGGCGGTGCGGGTGCGGGGCAGGCACAGATGGACGGTGTCGGCGCCGACCGCGGTCGCGGCGAGCACGGCGCCGTCCAGGACCAGATGGGGTGCGAAGGTGAGCGGAACTCGTCCTTGCGGCTCGCAGGTTCGCCCTCCATCGCGTTGACAACCACCACGGCCCGGCCGCCCCGTTGCGCGGCCGCGCGCAGCTTGCGCGCGGTAAGGAATCCGGCACCGCCGCGCCCCGGTGAGCCCGGCCGCCTCGACGGCCTCCACCACGGACAGCGGCGACGTACCGGTGCCGGGCGCCGGCGGGCCGTAGCGCCGCAGATGATCGGCGAGGGTGGTCGGCACACCGGTGGCATACCAGCCGGAGAGGAGCCGGGGCACGTCGTGTGCCGGGGAAGGAGCCGAGGAGTTCGGCGTCACGTCCGGCGTCGCGTCTGTCGTCGTGTTCGTCGTCCGCCTCCGGTCAGCGCCGTCGGTGTCACGGCGGCGCGCTGCGCCCGGCTCGGCTGGAGCGGCCCGGTGGCGAGGAACGCGGTGAGCACCCCGGGTACGGCGGTCGCGGCCACGGCGGCCGTCAGACGCCCGGCGACATGCCCGGGCCGGACTTCGCCAGCCGCCACCACACGGCGGCGACCACCGCTGCGAGGCAGGCGGCGCACAGCCACAGCTGAAGGGGGAGCCGGGTGTCGGTACCGGTCCCGGCGCTGTGGAACAGGGCGATCGGCCAGGCTGCGTAGGCCAGCCAGTGCACGGCCTTCCAGCGGCGCACGCCGAGCCGGTGCCGCACCGCGCTGGTGACCAGGACGGCGATCAACAGGTCGAAGGCTGCCGTGCCGAGTCCGAGCCAGAGGGGCCGGTAGGACGCCCCGTACGGCACGACGGAAACGGCCCGGCTCAGGTGCACGAACGGATCGAGCACCGCGGTCACCACATGCACGCCGAGGAACACCAGGGTGAGCAGGGACAGGTTGCGGTGCAGCAGCCCGATCTCGAAGCGGCCGACGCGGCGGGGCGCGGTCCGTCCGCCGGAGGTGATGCCGAGCACCACGGTGGCGGTCGCCGGCTTCCTGGCGCTCGGTGCGGCCGTGAGCTGAGTCCGGTTCTGATGTCCTCGGCCGGCGGACCGATGCACTCGGGCCGCCGGCCCGCCACTGTCTCTGCCGTGATACGGGCCTCATAGCTCTGCCGGACGGGCCATCAGGCCCCTGGGCCCCGCACCGCTGTTCGGCAACAGTGTGATCCGGCAGGGGCAGGGTGCCCATCAGCCGCTCAAGGAGGTGGGCCCCATGCCCGGACTGCTGGCCATCGGAGCCATCACATCGATCGGGCTCGGCGCGATACTCGTGTTCGCCGTCGACCGGCAATGGGAGGGCGCTGACCGGCCCCTGGTGGGACTGATCATGATGGCGGTCGGCATGCTCGCTCTGGTAGCCGCCACGCACATGTACGGCCATGACTCCCATTCCGGGAAGACGCCGTGAGTCCGCGGGTCCACACCAGCGCCACCCTTCCCAGCCGTGGGCCCAAGGCATATGACGGCAGGTGAACTTGTTCCGACGCCCGACGCCCGACGCCCGACGCCCGACGGCAGGACCGGTGCGGTGACAGCCCCGACGCCACGCCCGGCATCGGGGCTGTCGCCGTTGTCATGCACTTGGTCGGCCGTGGTGGGGCCCGGCGGGCCCGGCGCTCATGTGCCTGTTGCGGGGCAGGGCACGTTGGGTATCGTCCGCATCCGGGCGATCTCTGCGGTCTGGGAGATGACGATGTCGTCGGTAAGCGTCTTGATGGGACCGCAGGCGGCTTGCCGCTGCTCGGCCGTGCCGGCCCCGCCTTCGTGGTGCTCGGCCATCATCGTTGGGAACTGCCGCGAGGGGAATCGATCAACTGGCGCGGGAAGCCTTCCCCGGTGAGCAACCCAGAGCAAGGCCGGGGCAACGCCAGAAGCGTCACCCCAGCGCTTCGGCCTCGGCTGCCGCGGTACCGCACCCTCGCAACGACCGGGCCCGGTGTGGCCGGCAGACTCCAGCGAGGTCATGCCACCGCGAGCGACGGTCAGAGGTGCTGCACCACCGCCACAGGCGCCGCAGCACGGTGGAGCACCGCGTGCGTGACCGGGCCGATGTGCGGGCCGATCGCCGAGCGGCGTACACGCCGTCCCACGACCAGCAGTGAGGCGTCCTTCGAGGCGTCCACCAGGTGGTCAGCCGCCCCGCCCACCACGCACTGCTCCTTGACGTCGACCTCCGGGAACTTGCCCCGCCACGGCCGCAGCACGTCGGTGAGCACGCTTGCTTCACGCAGTCCCATCGCGACGCCGTGTCCGGGATCGACGGCTTCGGGATCGTGTCCGAAGACGATCGGTACGTCCCACCCGTGGACGACCCTCAGGGCGGCCCCGCGTGCGGCGGCGGCGGAGAAGGCGAACTCGATCAGCTCGTCGCACGGCCGGGTGAGGTCGAGCCCCAGTACCACATCGAGGTACCGCACCCGGCCGATCGGGCCGTCCCCGGGCTGCTTCTCGTCCTCGGCCCGCTCGCCGGCCCGCACGACGACGACTGGGCGCTCGGCGTGCGCGATGACGGACAACGACACCGATCCGGCCAGAATGCCACCCAGGGCGCCCAGACCTCGCGAGCCCAGAACCAGGACCTCCGCCTTCTTCGCCGCGTCGAGCAGCACCTCGACGGGACGGCCGAAGACCTGCTCGACGCTGACGTGCACACCGGGATGCCCCTCTCGCACCCGCTCGGCCACGTCATGCGGGACATGCTCGGCCCAGTGCCGGGTGATGGTCGTATCGCCGGGCGCGGTGTCCGCACCCGTGAGCGGGGCGTGGGTGAATCCCGGTGACCAGTCCTGCCAGACATGGACGAGATGCAGGGGAAGACCCCGTAGCAGCGCCTCTCGGGCACCCCACTGCGCGGCAGCCTGCGACTCGACCGAGCCGTCCACAGCGGCGATAACGGTACCTTGTGACATGGAGTTCTCCGTGTAAGGGGATGTTTCCGTGGGGGAAGTGGCCGCGGATCAGGCGAAGGCCGGGCCCCTCCACCAGGGCGCGGCACTTGTCTGCGGCAAACAGGCCGGCTGCTCACAGCGGCCGACAAGGGGAAGCCGGGACGGGCCGGAAGCGGGGTGCTCCGGCGAGAGGGTGACTACCGGGCCGGGGTGATCAACCCGTAATGGCCGTCGTAGCGGTGGTAGAGCACGCTGCCCCGACCGGTGGCCGTATCGGCGAAGAAGACGAACGGCAGTCCGGTGAGGTTCAGCCGCTGAACGGCCTCGGGCACCGTGCTCACGGGCACGGGGACCGTGCTCACGCTCAGCAGCCCCTCGGTCTCGCGCTCCTGGCCCACGGGCCCCAGCGATGCCAGGCGGTGGCGGCCGGTGCGGACGTCGCGGTAGACCACGCTGTCGTACCCGGAGGTCAGGTCCGTGAAGACCCAGAAGTCGTAGTCCATGGCCTCCAGGTCGATCACGGCGTCCTCGGGCGTCTGCCGGGTCTGGCTGAACGACTTGTACCGCTCGACGCGGCGCTCCTCGGCCGACAGGTGCTGACGGTGCGGACGGTGCTCGTGGCCCGCGCTGTCCCACCACGCCTCCTGGACGGTGCCGGGGAGCCCGCGTGGCCCGTACCGCCGTGCCCGGGCCAACCGCACGGTCAGACGCTCCTGCAGCAGGTCGACCGCTTCGAACATGGTGCTCGCGGCCACGTGGGCACGTACCGGCCGGCCGCTCACATCGATCACGGCCTGGGCGATGGCGGGGCGAGCCGCCGAGCAATGGACCGTCTGGGTGAGCTTCACCTGGGCGGCCAGCACCGGCTCGCTCACGTGGTCGAGGGCCGTGAGCACCTTCTCCCGTGCGTAGGTGGCCGCGCCTCGGGGCACTTGTCCCCGGCTGCGGACCTGTACGTCGATTGCCTGGGTGGTCTTGAGACCGCTCATGGGAACTCCTCCTTGATCGCTCTCAGCCTGTCCGGTGCCGACCGTTCCCGGCAGAGCCGACGGGGCCGTCGCCGCGGGGCGACCAGTCCCTCTCCCCTCCCATCCATCCGGGACGTACGGGCATCCACGAAGGGCCGTTCGGTCCAGGGCCGGGTCAGGGAACGGAGCCGGGGACAAGTGCAGGACAGGCACCTGGCCGTGGTCAGCCGGGGCAGCGCGAGGAGGCTACTGAAGTGACCCGTCCGGCCCTTACCGCGACGCTTTCGCCGTGTCAGCGTCATGGACGGCGGGTGCACTTACGACCACGGGGCCCGGGACCCATGGGATCACGAGGGGTGCGTGCCCTCGGGCGGTCCTGAGGCGGTTCGCGTTCCCGTGACGCGGGACGTCGTACCTTTCGACCACGACGGCCCGGCGCCCGCTTGCCGCCCGCGACCACACACGACGGAGGAAGCTTGCGCGAGGACGAGCGCTCTCAAGGCGTACCGCTGACCGGCGAGGAGCTCGGTGCGCTCGACGCGCCAACGGCGGCCTGCTCCTGCGGGACCTGCCCCTGCCTCGGCTCGAAGACTTCGCCGTCCCGGTGGACAAGCCCGGCGAGGCCCGCCACGAGCCGACCGGGGTGCTCGGAGAACTAGCCCCGGACTTCGCGGGTCACCGTTTCAGGTCTGTTGTGGCCGACCGCTCCAGTCGGCCGTTGTGGCCGAACTGGAGCGGTCGGTTCGGGGGTCGGCCGGTTACGGGGCTGCCTCGCGGAAGAGCGCCAGGAGGGCGTGCGCCTGCGGGGCGCCCGCGTCGAAGAACTGCGTGGCGAGTGCGGGGGGCACGGCGGTTCCATGCATACGGACCTCATGGCAGCTGAAGCAGAACGCCGCCTCGAACAGCACCAGGTCGAGAGTGTCCGCGTACGCCCGGACACTCCAGCCCGGCGAGAAGCCGCAGCGGTGCTGCTCGCTGCCGGGCAAGCTTTCGATCAAGGCCAGAGCGCTGACGGCCTCGCTCCCGATCCAGTGGGCGCCCACACTGCCGGGATATGGGGTGCCCCGCTTTGTCGGGAGTTCGGAGATCCTTACGACCTCGAGCAGCGCAGCGGCGGCCACGGCTTCGGCGGGGAGCTTCATGTGCGTAGTCTGCCCGCGCCCAGTGTCGGGCGGTGCACCTGCCTCCATCAGCGACAGCTCTCCCGCTCACGGGCTGTTTGAGGCGCTCCGTCACATCTGGGGCCAGCGGGTTTGTCCGATGTCGGTGTCGAGTAGGTCGAGGAGGTGGAGTTGGACACCGCGGGTGATCTGGACGGTGGGCGGGGCGGTGACGTTGCCGATCCGCAGGGTGAGTTCGCCGAGGTGGTAGAAGATCATGCGGCCGGTGGGACGGACGCGGCGGTTGTCGGGGTAGAGGCCGGTCATGGTCTGTTCGGGGCCCAGCGCCCGTCTGACCTGCCGCTCGATCAGGCAGAAGACGAGCAGGGCCAGGCAGATGACCTGGATCAGGGCGGCAACGCGCCGGTTGTGCTGCACGAAGACCGGCGCGACCGCGAGCGGGCCCTTGAAGTCGTGGTAGCGGCGTTCGACCGCGCCTTGGCCCTTGTAGTGGATCAGGGCCTGCCCGGCGTCCGCCTGGTCGGCGGGGACGGACGTCAGCAGTGCGTACCAGCCGTCGACAGCGGCTTCGGCCTTCAGCACGTCGGTGTCGAAGTGCCAGGCCAGGGCCGGGGTGCCGTCCTCGTTGTCGGTGACGGTCCAGCGCAGGCAGGAGGTGACACGGCGCTTGGCGGCGATGACACCGATCCGGGCGACGATCTTCTCCCGGGTCTTGTAGTGACGTCCGCCGGCCGCAGCGGTGAGTTTGTCGAGCTCTTTGGCCACCTTGGTCAGGCGTTTTACCCGGGCCGCCTGCTGACCTGCGGCGTTCGCGGTGGAATGGACCAGGATCCGGCGCACGGTGAGGGGCGGATCGCTCTTGCGGGGGCCGGTCAGGACATGGGTGTCCTGAAGGACCCGGTAGGTCTCCCGCTTCTCAGGCGGCTTGTCCGCGTCCCGGTCGGGCACCCAGTCCACGACGACGGCCTGCCGCAGGTCGAGCGCCGCGTAGACCTCGTCCTTGACCTGCGCGGCCGGGGCTGGGGCGATGAACTCCACTCCCGCCTGAAGCAGGGCAGCGACGTTGGAGTAGGACACCAGCTTGGAGTCGGCGACCATCAGGAAGCCGCGCTCGCCGGCCATGGCCCGCAGGTCTTTCATCGCGCCGACGACCTGGCTGACCTCGGCCGCACCACCGCCGAAGACCCGGGCATGGAGCGGAATACCGCCGTCGGCCGACACCGCGAGTCCGGCCTGGACCTGCTTCAGATCGAAGCGCCGGTCCTTGGGATGCCCATAGCCGATCAGCGGGTAGTCCTCGTCCTGATCCTGGGCCGGGAAGGCCCCGTGCACGGACATGCTGGTCATGTCCCAGTGCATCCGGGCCACATCGATCCCGAACTCACCGATCGCCCGCGCCCCGACCGTGCCCGCGATGTGCTCCAGATGCGGAGCGATCGCATCCAGCGCCCGGGCCAGACGGTCATCGTTGAGCAGACCGGGCTCGATCCCGAAGACCTCCTCCACCGCCCAGCACCGGGCCCAGTCCTCCACCCGCACCAGAGGCGCGGGCGACGTCAGCCGGTTGGCCACCAGCGCCTCGATCACCTGCCCGTGCGTCACCAGCGCACTCGCGCCGCCAGGACACACCTCGTCGACGATTCCGGCGACATCCAGCCGGCGCAGAAACTCGGCAGCGACAGGCAGAGCACCCAGACGCTTCTCCACCACGGACGTCACCACAACATCAAGACGCTGACGGACAGACCGTGGCCGCGGGGACCGGGAAGTCATCGACACACCCCACCCAACGCCACACCACCGGCCCAGGACACCCCCGGACCGGTCACACCATACGAATCAACGACCCGCGAAGTACGGGACTAGCTGGACAACGTCATGGCATCCACCGCCAACCGCCGCGACTTCCGCCTCGTCGGCCCCGACGAGACCGCCTCCAACCGTCTCCGGGCCGTGTACGGAGCGAGCGGCAAGGCCTGGCAGGAACCGCTCCTGGCCACCGACGAGCACCTCGACCGGCACGGCCGGGCCATGGAGATCCTCTCCGAGCACACCTGCCAGGGCTGGCTGGAGGGTTACCTCCTGACCGGCCGGCACGGGTTGTTCTCCTGCTACGAAGCCTTCGTCCACATCGTCGACTCCATGGTCAACCAGCACATCAAGTGGCTCAAGACCTCCCGCCCCCTGCACTGGCGCGCACCTGTCGCCTCACTCAACTACCTGCTCACGTCACACGTGTGACGCCAGGACCACAACGGCTTCTCCCACCAGGACCCCGGATTCGTCGACCACGTCCTCAACAAGAGCCCCGAGGTCGTCCGCGTCTACCTGCCGCCGGACGCCAACACCCTGCTGACCGCCGCCGACCACGCGCTGCGCAGCCGCGACCAGGTCAAGGTGATCGTCGCCGGCAAACAGCCCTGCTTCGACTGGCTCTCCCTCGACGACGCCCGCGCCCACTGCGCCCGCGGCGCCGGCGTGTGGGAATGGGCAGGTACCGAGGACGGGACCCGCGACCCGGACGTCGTCCTGGCCTGCGCCGGCGACGTCCCCATCCAGGAGATCCTCGCGGCGGCCGGCCTCCTGCGGCACCATCTCCCTCAGCTCGTCGTACGCGTGGTGAACGTCGTCGACATGACCCGGCTCATGCCTCACGAGGAAGACCCGCACGGCATGACCGACCCGGAATACGACGCCCTGTTCACCCGGGACAAGCCGGTGCTCTTCGCCTACCACGGCTACCCCTGGCTCGTGCACCGTCTCGCCTACCGCCGCACCGGCCACCCGAACCTGCACGTACGCGGCTACAAGGAGGTGGGCACCACCACGACGCCCTTCGACATGGTCGTGCGCAACGACCTCGACCGCTACCGCCTCGTCACGGACGTGATCGACCGCGTTCCCGGCCTCGCCGTACGAGCCGTGGGCGTGCGCCAGGTCATGGCCGACGCCCGCATCCGCCACCACGCCTTCATCCGCGAACGCCGCACCGACCTGTCCGAGGTCGCCGACTGGAGCTGGAACAACGGCCGGCAGCCGGCATGATCCCACCGTCCGCACCGGGCAGCATTGAATGCCTCGACAGGCCCCCGCAGCACCCTGGCGCGGCTTCACCCGACCCGCGGCACGGACGGAGCCGTCGCTGCTCTGCCTGCGTACGGCACAGCAGGCCCGCCGCCAGATCGCGCACCCGAACGGCGGGCGCGGTACGCGTGCAGTGCCGCTCGACCGGCTGCGCAGCGAACGGCCCCGTACCCCTGCGTCCGCCTCCCGGGCATCTTCAAACAGAAGGGGGCATGCGCGGCCCGGGAGAGTCGTCTCGCCTGTCGGCCGTCAGCCGGTTGACCACGCCGACGACGCCGTCGACCCGCCAGGCGGCCCGGACCAGGGCCGTGGTGTCGATCTCCGGTCCGGCGACGCCCTCGATGGTGACGATCCCGTCCCGGACATCGATGTGAAGCCTGCCGGCGTCGTGTGCGGGACCGTGGGGGTACACAACACCGACCACGGCTTCGTGGATCTCCTCGTCGGTGCGCAGGAAGACGCGCAGCAGGTCGCGGCGTGTGGTGATGCCGATGAGACGGTCCTCCTCGTCCACCACGGGCAGCCGGTCGATGTGGCGGCGTTCCATGATGCGCGCCGCGTCGACCACGCGCTGTTCGGGATGCACGGTGCCCGCGGGACTGGTCATCAGCCCGCCGGCCGTCAGGACCGGTCCTGGGGGGGGGGGCGGGTGGGCGGTCCGCCGCAGGGCCCCCCGCCCGCGGGCCCCGGCGGCCCCCGGGCGGCCGGGGGCCGCCCGGGGCCGGGGGGGGGGGGGGTGGGGGGCACGGCCGGGGGCACGGCGGCGGGCG
>NZ_JBHYMF010000033.1:0-52479 GCF_042742855.1 Streptomyces sp. NPDC058877
GCGGATACGACCTAGACACTCGCATCCTTGCAGGCCAGCGGCACCTTTCTGCTACCGGACCGTCAGATCACCCAATTCCGCTGAATACCCCGGGTTGAGTCTGACTCCGTCCGCAACGACAAGAAGTTCCGGCAGCAGAGAATGCTCCCTGTGCCACCCGAAGTTGACACCTCACGCAAGGTGTTCATGGAAGCCCACATAAAGATCGACAATAAGGGGCGGATCGCGCCTCGCGTCCACTTCTACGACGACACATCCGGCGCCACCGGCAAGGTGATCGTCGGCTACATCGGGCCACACTTGTCAAACACTCGAACGAATTGACCCACTCGCGGCGTCCGGGGCGGGGCGAGCCCTGCTCAGGGCCGCAGCAAGCAACCTCGCAGCCTCCGGCGGGACGCACCCCCAGCGTTCTCTAGGGCGAAGGTACCGTACAGGCATGAGGCTGACGGGTGAATCGCAGCGGCTGGCCAGGTTCGAATCGAAGGGCGACGTCCTTCACGGGCGCCTCATCGCCGAGGACGGGGACGACGTCCTGGAGGTGCTGAGCGCCGATCCGGTGAGGGGACCGGCGGAGGTCACCGGCCGCCGCGTCCCGCTCCGCGACGTACGGCTGCTCGCCCCGGTCAGCCCCGGGAAGATCGTGGCGGTCGGCCGTAACTACGCCGACCACATCGCCGAGTTGAGTCTGGACACGCCAGCTGCGCCCCGGCTCTTCTTCAAGCCTCCGTCCGCCGTGATCGGCCCCGGGGAGCCGATCCGCTACCCGGCCCAGTCGCACGAAGTGCACTACGAGGCCGAGCTCGCCGTGGTCATCGGACGCACGGCTCGCGACGTGCCGGCCGAGCACGCGCTGGAGTACGTCTTCGGCTACACCTGCGCCAACGACGTGACCGCCCGGGACATCCAGCGGGAGGACGGGCAGCCGTCCTGGGCTAAGGCGTTCGACACGTTCTGCCCGCTCGGTCCGTGGATCACCACAGACCTCGACCCGACGAAGCTCGTCGTGCGCTGCGAGGTGAACGGCGAGGAGCGGCAGTCGGCCGGGACGGAAACCATGCTGCATCCGGTCGCGTCCCTGCTGGCGTACATCACGGCGGCGGTCACGCTGGATCCGGGTGATGTGCTTCTCACGGGCACACCGGCCGGGGTGGGCCCGGTCGTCCCGGGCGACGAGGTCGCGGTGCACATCTCCGGGATCGGCGCCCTCCTCAATCCCGTGGTCGGCCGATAGGTCGGCTCAGGCTCGCAGCAGCTCGGCGAACTCCCTGCCGGCGGGGAGCTGGGCGTGTCCGGCGGCGCGGCTGAAGTCGATGGCGTACTTCATGACCATGCCGGTGCGGTGTTCGTCCGGTAGGCACGTCAGGGCCTGCGTGGCGCTGCGGTACGCCTCCTCCGGCTCGCCGCTCTGGGCCAGGCACGTCGCGCGGTCCAATCGGATCAGGGTCGGGTCGAGGTACTCGGTGGGCGGGTACAGGTCGAGAGCCCGGCGCTGGACCTGCCAGGCGTCCTCGGTGCGGCCCAGGTGCGTCCACGCGTTGCCGAGGTGCCAGAGGAACTGGCGCTCAGTGTGTCCGAAGGAGGGGTCGTCGCGGTCCTCGGCGGTCAGCCGGCCGAAGGCGTCCTCCGCCTGGCGCAGCAGTGGCAGCGCCTCGTCCCCGCGTCCCATGCGGGCGAGCGCGCGGGCCTCGACGAGCAGGCCGCGGGTGGTGGCGGGGCCGACCGTGTCGCCCAGGATGTGGCGTGCCCGGGCGGCCTGCTCGTGGGCGGAGGCGGGGGTCCCGTAGTAGAGGGAGACGATGGCCGAGCGTACGGTGAGGGCGCCTTCGAGCTGGTTGTCGCCGGCCTCTGACGCGGCGAGGCGGCCGGTGTGGAACCACCCGCGGGCTTCGCGGTGGGCGCCGAGAGCTGAGGCGAAGATACCGGCCATCGCGGCGAGTTGGGCAGCTACCCGGCAGAGGCGTCGGCGATAGCGGATGGGCTGCCGCTGTTCCAACAGCCGCTCCACCTCGGTGAAGTCGGCGAGGACATCAGCGAGAAGCCGGTGCGGTGGCACGGTCTGGTAAGCGTGCGCGTACTCGTACGCGGTGGTTTCCCAGCGTTCCAGAGTCGCCGGCCCGATCGCCGACGACTCCAGCGCCAGGTCCATGCGTTGCCGTGCGGCGGCCATGACCTCCAGGGCCGATTCCGTGATGCCGAGGGTGGTTCCGACGACAAGCCCGCGGATGAGGGTTCGCCGTTTCATCTCGTCCTCCTCCAGGAGCACGTTCGCCCCTGTCTCGGACGTGTGCTCCGGTTCTTGCTCCGTACGTGCCAGTGGGGCGTCGGCGGTCGCGACCAGCGAGGGTTCCGCTAAGGCGAGCAGTTGCTCGGCTGTCCAACCCGGGAACATGCCCTCGAGTGCCTCACACGCCTCGGCACGCGGCACGCCCTTGATCTGCCCCGTGCGCCACCGGTCGAACTGCTTGCGCTGGGGAGTGACGTCATCCAGACGTAGCTCGACGCAGACCTTGCGGAACTCACGGCTGAACCGTGCATATCCCCAGCCGCGTTCCCGTACGAGCCTGCCGAACACCGTCAGCGGTCTGTCGCCCACCGTGCCCCCTTCGCATGGACGCCGTCAGGCCCCTTCGCCTGACGCGGCGATTGTCGATCACCTACCCGCCTCGTGGCCGGGCAGGACGCGCTCAAGTCCCAGAAGACCACGCCAGGACCCACCGGGGGCTGGAACGACGAGATCGGGGCCGTAGGAAAGTCCATGGGCCCGCCGTCATCGTTCGGGGACCGCGACGGCGCGGCCTCACGGCCACGCCTCGCCACCAGGGTCCGACATGCGGAAGGGCTGGGCGATGGCGTCCTCAGTTCCCACCTCGATCATCACCACGAGCCTCACGTGCTGCCGTGGCGTCCCCACCGCTGGCGGCGGCGCACGCATAGTGCCGTCGCCTGTGGACGTCTCCTTCGTCCGGGACGCCTCGCGGGTCTCGCAGGCGCGGCGGATCGGGACGGCCTGGCTGCGCAACGCGTGTCGGATGCCGGAGGCGCGGGTCGACTCCGCCGAGGTGGTGATCTCGGAGTTCGTCAGCAACGCGATCGTCCACGGAACGAGCGATGCCGTGGGCCTGCGCATGCGGCGCGTGGGCGACGAGGTCTGCCTGGAGGTCGACGACGGTTCGCCGTCCGAGGCACCGAGACCCCGGCGGGCCGGGGCCGAGGCGGAGCAGGGACGCGGCCTGTGGCTGGTGGACGCGCTCGTGGCGGAGCTCGGCGGCAGCTGGGGGTTCACCGACGACAGCACGATCGCCTGGTGCGTCTTTCCGATGAACGGAAGCCGTGCGGCGTGAGCGAGGCGGTTGAGGTCCCACCGTCGCGAGTCTCGCCAGGCACTCGGGTCGTGTCAGCGGATCGAAGCGCAGGCGCGGTGATCTCGGCGCCCAGAGCCACGATCCCCCGGCGGCGGTTCGCCCGTTCGCGCTGGGCCTTTCGCCACCCCGTCCAGCTGCTCCGCCGCTACGGCTTCGGCTGGTTCCAGTTCGCGGTCCTTGTCGTGCCGGTCCTGCTGATCACCTGGGTCGCCGTCGCCCGCACCGACCTCCCGTATCCGTAGCCCACCCGCTGATTCCCACGAGGAGTGCTCCATGACTTCCCGTTCCGTGCCCGAGTACCGGGTGACCCTGCCGAAGGAGCTTGTCGCCGACCTCGCCCAGCGGGCCACCGACCTTCCCCAGTGGCTGCTCGGCAACGACGACGAGCTCTCGCCCGAGACCGTCGCGCGGTACCACGGGGTGCTGGCCGGCCTGCCCCGCCTCGCCGAGTTCACCACGACCTGCCACCAGCTGCTCGGCGCCCCCGACGGCGACGGCTTCGCGGTCCTCGAGCTGGCCGAGCTGCTCGACGCGGCTGAGTCCGAGGAGGCCGGCCTGCGGGCAGTGACCGCGCTGCTCTCCTTGATCGCGACGCCGCTGCGGGCCTACGACCACTGGCCGCTGTGGCAGCCGCTCGGCACCAACCTCGCCATCGACCCGATGCACATCGACGTCGTGAACTCCACCCTCCCGCCGGACTACATCGCCCAGCTGTGCGTCCGCCCCGATCCCAGAGGCCAGGGCCACAGCGTGGTCTCGCAGGTCCGCCGCGCCGTAGACCGGCTCGGCTATGCAGACGCCGAGCTGCTGACCCACCCGCAGTACGTCGACGGGTCGTTCTTCGAGCTCACGGGCGTCGGGGATGAGCGGCAGCCGTTCCCGATCCTCGACGGCCTGCCGCCGTCGGAGGGCTTCGTCCGGTTCACGGCCAAGATGCTCGCGGACACCGATCCCGCCGACCCGTACATCAAGGCGGTCCGGGCCCTGGAACGCGAACTGATCACCGGGAAGCGCCGGTTCCTGCTCGGGCGAGGCGACCTGCTCATCGCCAACCAGCACCTGTGCTGTCACGGCCGCGAGGCCCTCGGCGGCGGCCAGGAGGACGTAGCCGAGGACGAGCGCCGCCTCCTCCTGCAGATCTTCCTCCGCGGTCAGGTGCGGCACGCGGCGACGCCGGAGGTCTTGCCATGACGACCGTCACGGCGGGTGGGCCCACAGCACCAGACACCAGACACCAGACACCAGACACCAGAGAGGGAAGCCGATGCTCGAATCCGTTAGCCACCTGGAAGAGGTGGCCCGTGAGTGGAAGATCAACCGCGAGGAGGTACTGCTCCTCGCGCTGAACAGCTGCGGGGCGCGCTCGTCGCTGGACAAGCCGCGGATGCGGTTTCGGCTGGAGCTGGACTCGCGGCCGGACGACCCGTCGTACCTGATCCTCTCCCTGGGCCGCGAGGACTCGCCCTTCGAGATCGACGAGCGCGAACTGCGGCTCCACGGCGAGCGGGTCGGCACGGTCGCTGGCATCGAGGACGACGACGCCGTGCTGGGCTACTGGCGCAACGGCACGAAGATGCTCACCCTCAACTCCAACGCGCGTTCGCAGTGCACCGGGTGCACGTTCTGCCCGAACACCTTGGAGGGCGCCTCGGACCCGGCGATCCGAGAACTCGACCTGCCCGGCTACTTCGCCACCCTCGCGGCGAACTCCGGCATGGCTGACCTGTCGGGCGTGGAGACCGTCACGGTGTGCACCGGCTGCTTCCTCTACGAGCACCTGGCCCTGGAGCACCTGGAGGGCGTGCGCGCCGCGATGCGCAGCACCGGCTGCGAAGGGACCCTGCACTTCCTGTCGTCAGTCCTCACCAGCGAGGCGGGCCTGGACCGGGCCGCCGAGCTCGGCCCGTTCCACCTGACGCTGACGGTGGAGTGCTTCACCAACAGGGCGAACATCCTCAAGCAGTCCAAGGCCGCGCTGACGATCGACCAGATGGTCGCCACGCTCGGGGCGGCGAAGGAGCAGGGCATCACCACGGACTTCACGTACATCGTGGGCCTGGACCCGATCGAGGAGGCCGTGGAGAACCTGAAGCGGCTGGTGCCGGTGACGACGACGTTCCCGAGGTTCCAGACGTACCAGGCCCACAACCCGTACATGGACGTCTACCGCACGCCGGGGTCGGACACGATCGAGTGGAGCCTGACGATGCGCCGCGCGATCGAGGAGCTGTTCGCGGAGACGGGGCTTCGGCCGCAGTGGTGGCAGAACTACCGCTCGCCGTGGGCGTACACGTTCGCTGGTGAGCAGCTGACCGGGGCGCGGATCTGATGGCCAGGCGGGACGGCGGGGCCGTGACGGTGGTGCGGGCGGTGCGGGTGTGGCCGGTGGCCGGGCAGCCGGCCGGTCTGCCGGAGGGATTGCCGGACGCGGTGGCCGCGGTGGCCCTGGACCCGGCGGGTCCGTCGTGGCCGGAGCACCGGACGCGGTTCGCGATCGAGGTGGTCGGCGACGGAGTCTCGGGCTGGCACGCGCCCGTCGGAGAGTGCGTGGCGCGGCTCGTCGTGGACACCCTCGCCGACGGGCTTATCGGGCACGATGCGGCGGCGCCGCGCAAGCTCGGCTACCGGCCGCGGGCGGGTCGGCACCAGCAGGGTGCGCATGCCCGTCAGGCCGTGTCGGCGGTTGAGCTGGCGTGCTGGGATCTGGCGTCGCGGGCCTCGGGCCGGTCGGTGCCGGAGCTGCTGGGCGGCACGGTACGGGAGCGGGTGCCGGTGTATGCGTCCGCGCTCGGCCTGGACCCGAGCCGTCCGGAGGCGGTGAAGGCGGCGGCGTGGATCGCCGAGCAGGGGTTCTGGGGGCAGAAGTGGCCGCTCACCAAGGAGTTGCTGCGCCATGGGCCGCGGGTCGTCGGCCGGGTGCTGGGGGCGCTGCGGGAAGCGGCGGGTGACGGCCAGTTCATGGTCGACGGGCTGCGCCGGTGCCGGCTGGACGAGGCGCTGGCCCTGATGCCCGTGCTGGCTGACCTGGATGTCGCGTTCGCCGAGGAGCTGGTGGAGCCGGGCGGGTTCGCCTGGGGCCGGGTGCGGGTGGCCGGGGCCGGGGTGCCGATGGCGGCCGGTGAGCACGCGGTCGACGAGCACGAGCAGATGCGGCTGCTGGCCGGTGGGGCGGTGGACGTGTGGCAGACCGACCCGGGCTGGTCGGGCGGGCTGGCCCGCTCTCTGCACACCACGGAGGTGGCCGCCGATCTGGGGATGGCGACGTTCCCGCACGGCGACCGGCTGTGGGCGGCGCTCGCGCTGGCCGGGGCGTGCTGCCGGGACAAGATCCCGGCGGTGGAGTGGCACCTGACGCTGGAGCCGCTGCGGCAGCAGGTGTTCACCGAGGCCGCCGTCGTCGAGGCGGGGCTGCTGCCGTCCGGGCCCCGCGCCGGGCTCGCCCCGCTGCCGGTCACTTCCTCGCCTCTCCCGGCGTGGGAGGTCGGGTCGTGAGCGGCCGGGTGATGTGGTCCGGGGTGCGGGCGGTCTGCTTTGACCTGGGCGGCACGCTGGTGCGCCCGGAGCCGGTGGCGACGACCGGCCAGGTCGCCGAGGTCCTCGGCATCTCCTTGGAGGAGGCCCGCGCCCTGATGGGGCGGAGCGCCAAGCGTCGTCTGGTCACCCCGCAGGACCTCGCCCACGAGATCGCGGCCGACTTCGGGCGGCCTGGGCTCACCGGGCCGCTCACCGAGGTGCTGGAGCGGGCCCGGCGCCGGGCCGAGAACCCGCAGCTGTACCCGGACGTGCCGGACACGCTCGCCGAGCTGCGGGCGAGGGGCTATGCCCTGTACGCCATGACCAATGCGCTCGGTTCCTCAGTGCCCGAGCAGGATCCTCCCGCGTTCCGCGAGTTGCTGGACGGCGTCTTCTACTCGGCGCGCACCGGCGCGATCAAGCCCGAGCCGGAGGCGTTCGCCGCCGTCGAGCACGCCAGCGGGCTGCGTCCGGGAGAGCTGCTGCACGTCGGCGACTCGATGACCGCCGACGTACGCGGGGCCGCGGCGGCCGGCTGGCACACGGCCTGGGCGGACCGTCACCACACGACCGGCCCACTGACGCCGGCCGCCCTCACGCTGCGCCTGCACTCCCTCAACACCCTCCCTCTGTTGCTGCCCGCCCGGGCGGCAGCGGAGACGATCACATCGGAGGTGGCCGGCTGATGGAGCCGTCCCGTACGTCCCACCCGGCAGCGCCCCCCGTCCACGACCCGCTGACCTCGTCCGTGCCACTGTTCGACCCCAGCCAGATGCCGCTGCGCACCTGGTGCGAGGGCAGCCGCGAGGACGCGGTCACCGGCCTGGTCGCCTTCCCCGACTTCCACAGCCACATCCCTCGCTGCCTGGCCGCCGCGCTGGACGATAGACGGCTGGTGGCGCTGGCGATCGGGGACGTAGACGGGCTGAAGGACCACGTGGAGCGGACGAACTCCACCAACCCGGCCTCCTACGGGCACTTGGCCGGCAACGAGGTCATGGCGACCGTGGGGGCCACGACCCGCGCGTGGTTCCGCGAGCAGCCCTTCGACGCCGGCTGCGCGGCGACCTTCGGCGGCGACGAGGTGATCCTCGCCGCGGTCGTCGACGGCGCCGCTCAGTTCCACCAAGCCCTCGGCATCCTGCGAGACCGGCTCGGCGCCGCGCTGCCGGTGACGGTCTCCTTCGCCCTGATGTTCGTCACCGTCGGCGACCTGCCCGCCAAGAGGGAGCGGAGCTGGAAGCACGCCTTCACCGACACCCTGCTCGCGGCGGTGGACCGGACGCTGTTCACGCACAAGGCGGCGCGGCGCGCCGGGGGCGGCCAGGGCGGCATCATCGCCGTCACCCGCCCGCCCTTCCTCTCCGAGCCCGACCCGGCGGGCCCGGATCCGATGGTCCTGCTCCCGCTGCCGGCCGCGTCCGACGTCGTTCATGTCGTGGCCCGGCCGGAGCGGATCGGCGGCCGGGACTTCCTGCTCCTGCCCTGCTGCGGGCCGGTCGGCCAGCGCGGCGCCCAGCTGCGCGTCACCTTCCCCACCGGCAGCTCCAGGACGGTGGTCGCCTACGCGCTGCGCGGGCAGGCGGCGGTGCCGTACGCGGCCGTCACCGACGGCGTGACCGGCGTGCCTCTGACGGTGCGGGGCGTGCGGGACCGCACCCCGCGCAGCGTGCCCGAGGACCTGGCCGCCGCCCTGGAGCGGGCCGGGCTGGACTGGAGCGCGGTGCCCGCTCACGAGCAGGCGCAGATTCTCCACCTGATCACCGAGGCCGGCACCGAGGAGATCCGGGCCGGGCGGGTCACCGCCGCCGTGGACGCGGTCGCCGCCCGGAAGGGGGTGGCACGGTGACGGAGACCGCTCTACTCCCTGGGCCGGACGTCGTCGCGGGCCTGGGCGACTTCCCCGACTGGCGCCAGGCCGCCTCGCACGCCGCGGCCCGCGTGCCGGACGCGGCCGTCACGGCCGCGTGGCGGGCGCTGAACTATCTGTGCGCCGCGCAGCTGTACCTGCGCGACAACGTGCTGCCCGGCCGGCCGCTGCGGGTGGAGGACGTGAAGGAGGTGCCGAGCGGACACTGGGGAGTGTGCCCGCCGGTGAACTTCATGCTCGCGCACCTGGGGCCGCTCACCGCCGGACGGCCCCCGGGCAGCGAGGTCCTGGTCGTCCACGGCGCCGGGCATGCCGGACCCTCCGCCCTGGCCCACGCCTACCTGACCAAGACCCTCACCCTGACCGGCAACGGCCCGGGCTGGTCCGCCGCAGACCTGCGCGCGCTCGCCGAGGGCTTCCCCCACACCCGCGCCTACGGCGGAGAGATCACCCCGCTCATCCCTGGCGTGCGCTACACCGGCGGCCAGCTCGGACCGGCGCTCGCCGTCGCGCAGGGCATGGTCCTGGACGCCCCGCACCGCCTGGTAGTCGCGCTGCTCGGCGACGGAGAGCTGGAGACCGGCGCCGCCGCGGCCGCCTGGACGGCCCGGCGGGCGCTGCTCGGGTCCGGGCTGCACGGGGCCGTACTGCCCGTCGTGCTGGCCAACGGCCTGCGGATGGGCGGCCCCTCCATCCTGTCCGGGCTCGACGAGAACGAACTGCGCGCGTATTTCACCGGCCTGGGGTACGAGCCGTTCCTCCACGACGGCTCCGACGTGGCCGGCTTCCGGACGGCCCTGGCCGAGGTGTTCGCCAGGCTGCGGCCGCTCGGTGTCGCCCGCCCGCAGCCGGTCATCGTCCTGACCGTGCCCAAGGGCGCGACCGGCCCCGAGCAGGTCGCGGGCCGCCAGATCGCCGGAACCCCGGCCGTCCACAAGACCCCGCTGAAGGATCCCGCCCGCAACCGGGAGGAGTTCGCTGCCCTCGCCGCCTGGCTTGCCTCGTACGAGCCGGCCGAACTGTTCACCGACCAGGGGCAGCCATCCGACCTCGTACGGCAGGCGCTGCCACACCCGCTGGCCCGGCCCCGCCCCGCCCCACCGGTAGCGCCGCTCGCCGTCCGGGGAGAACCGGCGTGGCCGCTGGTCAGCGCCGTGATCCGCGAGCGCGCCGCCGCCGGTTCGTTCCGCCTGTTCAGCCCGGACGAGGCCGCCTCCAACCGGCTGCGCCTGGCCGACGCCGGGGACGACCGGCTGCCGGAATGGGCGAGCGAGATCCTCAACGAGGAGATCTGCCACGCCTGGCTCCAGGGCTACACCGAGACCGGCCGCGACGCTCTTCTGGCCACGTACGAGGCGTTCGCGGCGGTCAACACCAGCCTGCTCGTACAGCACCTCAAGCACCGCAGCGCGCGGACCGCGGCCGGCATGGGCGGGCTACCGAACATCAACTACCTGATCACCTCGCTGGGCTGGCGCAACACCTACACCCACCAGAACCCCGGGCTCGTCTCCGCAATGCTGGAGACCGAGAACCCCACCGTGCACGTCTACACCCCGGCCGACGCCACACGCGCGGCCGCGACCCTCACGGCCATGCTCACCGGGCGGGACCGGGCGAACTTCCTGATCGCCGACAAGCACCACAGGCTCACGTTCCCGCCGGACACCTTCCACGAGGAGATGACGAACGGCGCCGCGATCTGGCCCCACCTGAGTAACCCCGATCAGGAGGACCCGGACATCGTCCTGGCTTCCGCCGGCGACGTCGCGGCGCGCGAACTGTCCGCCGCGGCCAACCAGATCTCCGCCGTCCTCCCGGACACGCGCATCCAGTACGTGCACATCAACGACCTCACCAGCCTCGGCCAACCGGACACCTGGCCCGCCGCGCTGCCCGACGGCACCTTCGCCCGCCTGTTCCCGGCCGACGTTCCCGTACTGCTGGCCACCGTCACTCAGGCGCCAGCCGTTCGGGCCCTGCTCGCCGCCCGCGGCAAAGCCGCCCGGGTCCGGGTAGTCGGTTACCGCGACCCCGGCCGCCCCCTGCCGTCCGCCGACCTGCTGGAGCTCTGCGGAATGTCCGCCGCCGCGCTCACCGCCCAGGCGCTCTCGATGCTGAAGGAGCCGCAATGACCACCCCGCTGGCACCCGACCCGAAGCAGCTGGCCGCCTTCGACCGCGACGGCCTCCTCATCCTGCGCGGCGCTCTCTCCCCCGAGGTCCGCGACCGCGCGGCCGAGGCCGCCGTACGGCTTCTCGCCACCGACCGCACCCTGGGCCGGGACCGCTCGGTCGACGGCAAGGACGGCTTCCGCGGCGTCGTCGCCCTGGACGACGCCTTCCTGCCACTCGTCGCCAACCCGGCCGTGCTGCCCACCCTCGTCGGCCTGCTCAGTCCGAACATCCACCTGGTGTCGAGCAACCTGATCGCCATGCCATCCCTGCCCGATGAGCAGCGCACCATCCGCGTGCCGTCCCGGCACGGATGGCACCGAGACATGTACTCCACCGTGGCCGACCTCGGCGTCGAGCACACGCCCCGCCTGGCGATCAAGGTGGCGTACTTCCTCACTAACCCAGGACCGGACGCGGGGTTCACCATGTTCGTGCCCGGCAGCCACACCCGCACCGGGCCCGTCACCGTCCCCCAGGGGGACATCGACCCGCCCGGCGCGCTCACTCCGGACATCGGCCCGTATGACGTGGTGCTCTTCGAGAACCGCACCTGGCACGCCGGCGGCCTCAACCGCTCCGGCCACGACCGGTTGGCCGTGATGATGCAGTACGGCTACCGGTGGCTCAACGCGGTCGACGACCCCGTCCCTGGCTTTCTCGACCGGCCGGACCTCGACGCCGTCGAGCGGCAGCTTCTCGGCGCCCGCGACCGCAACCCCGACGGCTCCGTCGCCCGCGAGGGCTCCGGCGCTCGTCCGATCACCGAGTGGTGGCAGCACCTGACTACGGCCCCGGCTCGTTGACCGATCACCCGCCCCTGACCGCACCCCCGCGAGAGACTGGACCCGTGACCTCCTCCACCCCCTCGTACAAGCCCAAAGAGCTGTTCGCGTCCACCGCGCCGTACTACGCCGCCTTCCGGCCCCGCTACGCGCCCGAGTTCTACACCCTGCTCGCCGACCGATTCGGCCTGGACGGCACCCAGCGTGTCCTCGACCTCGGTGCCGGCCCCGGCATCATCGCCCTCGAACTCGCCCCGCTCGTCGGCGAGGTCGTCGCCGTCGACCCCGAGAAGGGCATGCTCGAAGAGGGCCGCCGCCTGGCCGCCGAACGCGGCATCACCAACATCACCTGGCGGGAGGGCGACTCCATCACCCTCCCGGCGATGGACATCGGGCCCGTGCTCCTCACCGTCATGGGCGCGGCCTATCACTGGATGGACCGTGACCAGGTGGCCCGCGATCTCGACCGGATCATCGAGCCCGGCGGAGCGATCGTCCTCGCCTCCGGCGGCGCCCCCGGCGACCTGGAGCCCGCCCCCTGGCTGCAGGTCGTCGACGAGGTCCGTACCCGCTACCTCGGCCCCGACCGGCGCGCCGGCTCCGGCACCTACACCCACCCCAAGGAACGCCACCAGGACGTCCTCGCCCGCAGCCCGTTCTCCCAGGTCGAAACCGCGCGCTGGGACCACACCATGACCCGCACCGTGGACGAGGTCATCGGCTGGGTCTTCAGCCTCTCCTACTCCAGCCCCGCCCAGCTCGGCGAGAAGAAGGACGCGTTCGAGCAGGACCTGCGCAAGGCCCTGCTCGCCTTCGACCCGTCCGGACAGTTCGACGAGGTGATCCGCACCGAGGCGATCATCGCCACCAGGCCCTGAGTAACGCTGGAGAGCCGCGGAGCCCCGCTCTACTCGTAGCTGGTGGCTGCGTGGAGGGCTCGGGCCATGAAGGTCCAGTCTCCGTCAGAGGGGATCGGCTCTCCCCAATGACGGTACGCACCTGGGGAGTCGTTCACCCACGCGGCGAGTGCTTCAAGGAAGCCGTCCAGAGTGTTGTTCTCCCACTCGTGGCCACGAGCACGGAACTCTTTGTGCAGGTCACGCAGGAAGGCGACCAGCTCTTCACGGCTGTGCGGTTCGGGGAGCATGGCGACAACGTACCCAGCGTGATCGTTCGGGATCCAGGGTCATCACAAGATCGGCGGCAGGGTTGAACCAAGCGACCGTCCACACGGCGCAGCTGCTACGACACCGCCGTCTGGCAGGAGCTGCACCTCACTACAGCCTGCCGGGCGGTGTTGCCCTCTGTCGCGGTCGCCGGATGGGTGACGTTCAGCCGATCCCAGAGCCCAGGCGGCGGGTCTGGAATCCAGCCCCACCGGGGTGCCTTGATGTACTCATCCTCCAGGTGAGTACAAGCCCCCGGCAGGTGCGCGAACCGCGTGGGCGAGATCAGGATGGTGTCCGCGGGGAAGCCCCGCCATTCCCGTCGGATCGTAGACGTGGACCGCTCCGCCCTGGGCGCGGCGCCGTTCGCCGGGCAGCAGCAGCCCTGCCCGACGATGAGCTCGCATCGCTCGCAGCGTTCTTCCTTCACAGCCCCGCGTCCCCTCACGCCGTGCCGGTCGTCTCGATCCGGTAGACGATCTTCCCATCGAACTCGGCGAACCCGAGTGACTTGTAGAACGCGCGGGCGACGGGGTTGTCGCGGTCCGTCATCCACTCGACGCGGCCGCACCCCGGGCGCGCGGCGGCCAGGGCCCGGAGTTCCTCCATGAGCTGGGCGCCGATGCCCTGGCGGCGCAGGGTGTCGCGAACGTACAGCTCCTTGAGGAACAGTGAGTGAGTGGAGCCGGCCGCCGGCCACAGGAAGGAGTATGCGGCGAGCCCCACGATGTCCCCGGCCACGTCCTCGACCAGGAGAGCCGAAGCCAGCGGCGCGGCGCCGAACAACGCCTCCTCCACCTGCGCGCGCCGCTCCTCGAAGGGCTGGATCTCGGTCGATCCGTAGAACCGCTCGATCTCCTCGATCAGTTCGGCCACCGCGTGGACGTCCCGCTGCTCGGCAGATCGGATCGTCACCGTCATGGACAACTCCTCGTTCCTCGTTCGTCTTTCACTTCGCTCACTGGCTCCAACGCTCAGCACCTCGGCGGCGCTACGCCCGCCGTCTCATGGAGACTGCGCGGCCGGCGCGTACGCGTCCCACCCGCTCGCGCGCAAGGAGTCCTGAACGTGTCGGATCAGGTACTCCAGGTCCGCGCAGTAGACGGAGGGATTCCTGTATCCGCCGACCGCGCTGAAGCGGTGGGGGAGGTACCCGCCACCGCAGACCTCCACCAGAGGGCAGCTCTGGCACTTCTCGGCGAGTGCCGCCCGACCGTATGCCCTGTGCAGGAGCTTCGGGTGACGCGACGCCTCGTCGAGGGAGTGCTGGAAGACGTCCAGCCCGAGCCGGGACGCGCCTTCCTCGACGGAGCGCAGGGTGTCCACGCCTTCCATCGTCCCGTCGGACTCGATCACGATGCTCGTCGGCGGGGCCAGGCCGAGTGTCTCCACCGCACCGCGCACGCCTGAGCTGAGCGCCACCATGTCCTCCAGCATCCGGATGCTGTGCCGGTGCTCGGGCCGGGCGAGCCATGCGTCGTACACCCGGCTCATCCAGAACCCGTACTCGGGAACATCGAGGTTGTCGCGGTGCGGCGGGTCGTCGTGGGTGGCGTGCGGAAGACCGAAGTCGATGACCGGCGGCCCGAACGACGCGAGGTAGTCATGGACTTCGACGGGGTCGTTGGCCAGGTCCACGACGGCAAGGAGGCCAGCGAAGAGATGCGGCCGGTCCCGAAGCAACTCGATGCCGCGAACGGCGGCGGCCGAGCTGGGCCGCCCGGTATGGGTCAGCCGGTGCCGGTCGTTCGCGGTCGGGGGCCCGTCGAGGCTCACGCCCACGACCACCCCGTACCTCTCGAAAAGGTCGAGCCACGCCTTCGTGAGGAGCGTTCCGTTGGTCTGGAGCTCGAAGCGGACCCTCACGTCCGCCGGGATGCCTTCGCGTACGGCTTCGAGGAGCTCTGCCACGTGCCGGCGGCCAGCCAGCAGCGGCTCCCCGCCGTGCAGAACGACGTGGACGGCCGGCAGGCCGTGCGCCATGGCGTGCTCGCCGATGCGCCGGCCTGCCTCCCTCGCCACGTCCACGCCGAGCCGGACGGGCAGGTGCCGCCACGACTGGTCCTTGGAGTTGAAGACGTAGCAGTAGTCGCAGTCGATGTTGCAGCGGTTCGCGACCTTGAGGATGAAGGTCCGAAAAGGTGCGGTCTCTTCGCGCGAGGTCATCGAGCGTCGGCGCTCAGAACCACCAGGGCCAGATAAGAGACGCCGCGTGAGGCCCCTCGGCGAAGCCGTCCCCGGCGGACTTCTCTTCGTCGAGCCGCTGCTGCACACGGGCAGCAAGGCGCTCCAGGACGGCATTGCCCTCGATGGATTCGGGGCAGGCGGGCGGCGCGAGCATGGGCGTACGTGGCGACATTCAACGCTCCTCGTGGTGTGCGATGGCGGTTGAAGCGACAGACCGACTCGGCACCGTAGCAGTGCTGTTGTCGTCGGCGGCATACAGATTCCGGCCAGGTGACGACCGGCCTATCCGGCTCGTGGGGCGAGCAGCTCCTCGAGTTCCTGAGCCGCCGCATCGACTCCGAGCCGCCGATAGAGGGCGGCCGCGTTCCGCAGAGCGGCCTCGGCTCGCGCGGGCCCGGCCGAGATCCGGTCGCAGCGGCCGATCCCTTCCAGGGCCCGCGCCTCCTCCAGCGGGGAGCGGATCTCCCCGGCCAGCACGAGCGCCTGCTCAAAGTACTGCCGCGCCTCTTGGGTGTCGCCGGACGCGCGCAGCAAGGTCCCCCAGTGGTTCAGCACCTCAGCCTCGCCACTCCGATCCCCCAGCTCTCGGTGGAGCTCCAGGCTGCGCCGGAACGCCTCGACGGCCTCCTCCCGCTCACCGAGCGCCGCACGGGCCGCACCCAGCTCGCTCAGGGAAGCGGCCTCCCCACCGCGGCTGCCGAGATCACGGAAAGCCCTCAGAGCCTCCTCCAGTATCCGGACCGCTTCCGTGGCGCTCCCTGACACGCGCTCCAGCGCCCCCAGGTTGCGGATGCTGTTCGCGCGTCCGAACCGCTCCCCGAGTTCGGTGAAGCGCTCCAGCGCCTGGTCGTGCGCCTCTCGGGCGCCGACGACGTCGCCCGTCAGCCTCCTCACGACGCCCAGCTCGTTGAGCGCGTACGCCTGGTGGGTCCGGTCGTCGAGCTCCACGTAGATGTCGTACGCCTCGCGATGTCGCCGCGCCGCCTGCTCGTACTCGCCCGTGAGGCGGTGTACGACGCCGAGGTCCCTGAGGGAGTTCGCCTCCCCGTACCGATCGTGGAGCTCCCGGTAGATCGACAGCGCCTCGCTCTGAGCCTCCACGGCGGCGTCGAAGCGGCCGGTCTGCCGGCGCGCCATGCCGAGATCCGCGAGTGCGTTGGCCTGCCCGAGCCTGTCGCCCACCTCGCGGTAGAGCGCGAGGGCCTCGGTCTGGGCTCGGGCGGAAGCCTCGTTGTCGGCGGTCATGAGCCAGACGATGCCGGCCTGGTTCAACGCGTCGGCCTTGCCGCGGCGGTCACCCACGGCCTCGTACTCCTCCACCGCCTCGCCCAGCGCCTCGGTCGCCTCGGGGTAGGCGGCCATGAAGCGCCGTACGACTCCGAGCTCGGCGAGCGCGCCGGCGAGGGCCTTGCGGTCACCGGTGTGCCGGGCGGCGTCGGCAGCCGTCCGGTGGAGCCCGACGGCCTGGTCCCACGGCCCGGCCTGCCGCAGGAACGGCGCCATGGCGGCGGCCAGACGGATTACCAGCTCATGCAGGGCGAGACCGCTCGCGCGCCGGATGCAGGCGAGTACGTTGGCCCGTTCGTTCTCCAGCCAGGCGAGGGCGGCCGCACGGGACTCGATGCGCTGGGTCTCCACCGAGGCGGCCGCGTCGGGCAGTACGGGCGCAACCGCTCCGCTGCGGACGAGGTGCCGGTTCGCGGCGGCGAGAGCGGCCAGGTAGTAGAGGCACACTCGCTGAACGGCCTCGGTCTGCTCCATACTGCTGCCTCCCTCGTCGGCGAGACCGCGGGCGTAGTCACGTAACAGATCATGAAGCCGGTACCGGCTCCCCGGATGCTCGTCGATCATGTGGGCGTCATACAGCGCGTCGAGCTGCCGCCGAGCATCCGCCACGGTCACCCCACCGAGCGCGGCACCCACGTAGGCATCGAGGTCGGTCCCGGGGTAGAAGCCCAGGCCCCGGAAGAAGCGCCGCCGATCCTCCTCGAGATCCTGGTACGACAGCTCGAACGTCGCCGCCACCGCCCGCTCCCCGGCCCGCAGCTCCCCCAGCCGATCCCGCGCGGCCACCAGGCGCTCGCGAAGGTCCTCCGCGCTCCACGACGGGTGGTGCCGCAGCCGCGCGGCGAGCAGGGACACCCCCAGTGGCAGGTATCCGCACAGCCCGACAAGCTCCTCGACCACGTCCGGATCGAGCGACCCGGACGACCGCCCGCTGAGCCGTATGAATAGATCAACGGCGTGGTCCGCCGGCAGCGCCTGCACGGGCAGCACCACCTCCTCCTGCGCCGCGAGCCGCTTCCGGCTGGTCACCAGCACCAGGCAGTCGCCCGCGCCAGGAAGCAGGGGCTCCAGCTGCCGGTAACTGCCCGCGTTGTCGAGGATCAGCAGCGCCTTCTTGCCGGCGAGACCGCTGCGCCACATGGCTGCCCTCGCCTCGGTGACCGCGCCTATGTCGTCACCTGCCGGAATGCGCCCCGCCGGCACCCCGGTCGCCGCCAACAACGACGCCAGCGCCTCGCCCGCCTGCACGGGGCTCCGCCCGGTCGTGTGCCCGTTGAGGTTCACGAACAGCTGCCCGTCCGGGAACCGCTCCGCCAGTACATGCCCGGCGTGCACGGCGAACGCTGTCTTCCCCACACCCGCCATCCCGTCGATCACGTGCACCGGCAGCGCCTCACCACTCTCCTGCGCCGCCCGCACCGACCCCACGAGCGCCGCCAGCTCGGCGCCCCGGTCCGTGAACGCCGCGGTGTCGCGCGGCAGCGCCCGCAACACGAGTGCGGCCCCCGGCGGCTCGGCCTCGTTCTGGGGCGCAGACTCGGGCTGCCGCACGTGCGTCCGTGAATCCGACAGGGCGGCCAACACCGTCATCACCACGAGCAGCGCCCCGAGCAGCACGAACGAGAACCAGGCATGCCTCTGCAGCCACCCCAGCCACCCCGGCCACTCCGACTCGGACACCGCGTTCGTGACCAGCCCCACGAGCATGGTCGTCACTACCCCGCCGGCGGCCACGACAGCGATCGAGATCCCGCGCCGAAGCCTCATGCGCACGCCGCCCGGCCTTCAGGGGGATGAGCCGCCCCTGCTGGCAAGCCGCTCACACGACACAGAGCCCCAAGATCAGCCCCCGTCACGAAACCCCCCAAGGTCGACACCCAACTGCCCAAGAGCACCAGCGGACGCGGTCTCGGTCAAGGCCCCGACGCGCCATCGCACGTCCAGTTCGAGCCCTGCGAGAACACGTCGGGCGAAATGGTGCGGTGCGGTGGCATACTGCTATGCGAGGACCTACATGAACGGAAACTCCACCGGCAGAACATCAGCGGTGTCGTGGGCTTCCTCGCCCGGCATACGGCGCACGATGCAATCCAACAAGGGCCGCGACACCAAGCCCGAATTGGCCCTGCGGCGGGCTGTACACGCCTTGGGGCTGAGGTACAGGGTCTCGTTCCGACCGCTGCCCGCTGTCAGACGCACAGGCGACCTCGTGTTTACCCGGGCACATTTGGTTGTATTCCTAGATGGCTGCTTCTGGCACGGCTGTCCCGCACACCACACCGCCGCCAAGACGAACGCCGACTACTGGGCTTCCAAGGTCGAGAAGAACCGCGAGCGCGATCGCGAGACGGACCGGTTGCTGGAAGCGGCGGGCTGGGCAGTCCTGCGCGTCTGGGAACACGAAGACCCGATCGCGGCGGCTTCCCGCGTGCGGGACCTCTACAGGCGTCGCCTCCAAGAGGTGGAGGGCGAGTGAGAGACTTGGACCCATGATTCGCGAACCCGCCGAGATCACCATCGACGATTCTGGTCGTGTCGAGCTTCCTCTCGGTCTACTCGCCGAGGCAGGGATGTCACCCGGGAGTGATGTCCTCGCCTTCAGCGATGGTGACGGGAGGATCGTCCTCAGGCGGGCCGAGGACGCCATGCGAGAGCTGCTGGAGCGGGGCCACCTATAGCAGCGCCCGAAGTGGGATGGCGAGTCGCGGGCCGTACGCCGACCCGCTGGCAGGGAAGTTGGCGCACTCAGGGCCTCAACCTTGACCTGCCGCGCCTTGATCATTCCCCCCATGGCGCTTGCCGAAGCCACGCTCGCCGGGAGAGGAACCTAGAGCGCTTCCAAACCCTAGCGGCGCCCTACTCATCACCGAGCTCCTCAAGCAACTCGGCGAGCCCTTCGGTCCACGATGGTTGAGGCATCACCTCGAAGGCGTCACGCGCGTCCAAGATCGCCATGCCGAGCCCGTGCATCGTGGTGACGGACCGCCCGTAGATGTACCACCGCCCGCCGTGCTGACCGACGCCACAGCCGCTTTGCGTGATCAGCCGGGCAAGCACTCTGGCGCGCTCAAGGTCGGGCACCGCACCGACCATTGGGTACCTGGCGTGGTGGCGGTGGCCGAGCCCACTCGAACAGGAGTAGAACGTGGCAACCCGGGCGGCACTGAGCGCCAGGCTGAGCCCCGCTACCCCGATATCGTTCCAGTAGAACGTGTACGCCATCAGTTCGGCATAGCCGATGTCGTCAACTTCCTGCAGCTCGCGGATGATCGTCGCCACCCCATCGGGCGCATCCGACTTATCCGCCCGCTGCAAGAAGGCGGCCTCCTCCCGCAGGCACTCTTCAGCCTCCTCCCAGCTCGGGAGACCCAGGCATTCGTATTCGTGGTGCTCGGTGAAACCCCTGGCCACGTCCTCTGCACTCAAACCCGTGCGAAGCGCTTCCAGGTTGTAGTCGACAGAGATTTCCACATCGAACTCAGGAATCATGCCTCCATTCTGACGAGCCGACCTGACATCCGCCCGCTGAATCCAACAACCCACCGAGCCCTCCGGCCAGTTCGACCACTCCTGCGGAGTCGCATGCCGCTGCACGCGATCCGGGGCGCCCGACAACCAGATCCAGCCAATGCATCCAGTCGAACAGGCGATCGAAGATCGCGGCCTCGCCGCCGGCACAGGCGCGCAACGGCTCCACTACGCACCGTCTCGCAGGTCTGGGGCGGCAGTTGGGGGGCGATACAGGGGGGAGCCGAAGCCCACAAGGCTGAGTCCCAGACAGGCAGACGGGACCCCCATGTCAGTTCGTTCCTCTAACCTCTCAACCAAGTAGCTGGATGAGAGGAGGTCGGAGCACCACATGCAGGCAGGTGTGCTCGCCCAGGAGCGGCTCGACCCATACGCCGAAGACCTCATTGAGTCTCTACGCGCCTTTGGGTACGACCTGCCGACGGCGCTGGCCGATCTCGTGGACAACAGCATCGCCGCAGAGGCCAAGAACGTCCGCGTCGCATACTGCTCCGACCCGGGCCAGGCTTGGGTGGCCATCGTGGACGACGGTCGGGGCATGAGTGAGTCCGAGCTGCATGCAGCCATGCGCTTTGCGCGGAACCCAAACCACCGTCGGGCGAAGGGGGACTTGGGGCGGTTTGGCCTGGGCTTGAAGACTGCATCGCTGTCCCAGGCCCGAAGCCTGACGGTCCTCTCCAGAGATACGGCTGGCCAACTCGCAGCGAGAACCTGGGACATCGACCACATTGCCAGGCAAAAGGAATGGCTCGTACTGACCGAGCCAGACGCCGAGACCCTCCGCATCGCCGATCAGGTCGGATTCACCGGACGAGGCACGGTGATCATCTGGCGGAATACGGACAAGCTCGGCGAGGGACGGTCGCTGTCTCGGAGAATCAGCGAATCAGGACGCGAACTCTCCCTACTGTTCCATCGCTTCTTGGCAAAAGGACGTCTCAACCTGTCCATTGGCCGACATGCGATCGAGCCGATGGACCCCTATCTCAGGCGCCATCCTGCGACACAAGACCGCGGAGTAGAGGAGCTCGAGTATGAAGGGCACCGGATCAGAGTCAATCCCGTCATCCTCCCTCACCCTTCCAGGCTGACCAGGCAGGAAGCAGCATCAGCCTCTGGCCCCGGAGGCATGATCGCCCGCCAGGGCTTCTATGTGTACCGAGGTGAACGCCTCGTCGTGGCCGGCAGCTGGCTGGGGTTGGGCGGCATGCACAACTCTGCTCCCACCCGGCTCGCCCGGATCTCGCTGGAAATCCCGCCCGGCGTCGACCTCGCCTGGGCAGTCGACGTCAGGAAGTCCTCCCTGCGACCTCCCGCTTCCCTGGAACAGAGACTGGTCGAGCTCGCAGAAGATGCTCGAGCAAGATCAGAGAAGGTCTTCACCCACCGCGGCGCTCCCGCACGGAACCGCGGAAAGCTCGCCCAGGTCGAACCCGTGTGGCAGCAAGTCCGCCGCTTGGGGCAGGCCGAGTACTGCATCAACAGGGATCACCCACTCGTGGCCGATGCGCTGGCTGGCGCCGACGGCAAGGCGCTCGAAGGGGTCCTCCGCCTGGTTGAGACCACACTGCCACGTGAGCTGATCGCCCAGGAGATAGCAAGCCACCCCGAGGAGGGTCGCCCCCAACCGGAGACGACAGACCCGGAAGAGGTCCTGGCGACACTGCGCGCACTGCTTTCAGGGCTCCCCCGAGACCCCGCACAGAGAACAATCCTGGCCGAGGCGCTGGTGAAGGCAGAGCCCTTCTGCCGACACCCTGGCCTCGTCAGAGAGATCATCGAATCTGATTCCCCCGAGGAGACGTGACCCGTGACCGATCTCACGAACGCCGCGCTGATGCTCGCAAAGCAGAAGGTCTTGGGGCTGGAGAAGCACGAGCGCACCCATGGACGCTTCAACGAGTTGGCCCAAGAAGCAGCTGACATGCTCTCCGCGGCAGGGCCCGTCTCTGTAGAGGAAGTCGCTCGGCTTCTGGAAGCCGACTTCGATGTCTGGGTTCCACAGGCTGTCGTGGTGAGCGACCCCGGCGACCACCTCCCATGGCTGGACGACAGGCGCAAGGAGATTGACTTCGCCTACTGGAAGCGTTACGCAGAGTGGCTCGGCAAGGACTGGAAGCCGAGCACGGTGGAAGCGCTCGACGAAACAACAGACCAGATCCTCGCACTCCTTGAAAATCCAGGGCGCGTCGGGGATTGGAAGACATACGGAATGGTCTACGGACAGGTTCAGTCCGGTAAGACGGCTAGCTACACAGGCTTGATCTGCAAGGCCGTGGATGCCGGCTACCAGGTGGTCGTCGTCCTGACGAGTCAACATGAGAGCCTGCGACACCAGACCCAAGCTCGACTCGATAAGGAATTTCTGGGGTTCAACAGCAAGCTCAGCAGGAACCCGGATGCCGACAGCTCCGTCATCATCGGAGTAGGCACTCTGGGCATGAAGAAGCCGACCATCTGTCAGCCGGTCACCACCCAGGTCAGTGACTTCACCACCGCTCAGTTCCAAGGCACGCCGGTGAACATCAACGAAGTCGCTGTTCTCGTGGTCGCCAAGAAGAACGCCCGCATCCTGGAAAACCTGAAGGACTGGCTGGGCAACTTCGCCACAGGGGATAGCGGCGAACCTCGCGTCATCCGCAACCTTCCCCTCCTCCTGATTGACGATGAGGCCGACTACGCCTCTGTGGACACCAAGCGCCCGAGCAAGGGGAGCGATCAAAGCGACCCCGACCACGACCCCACGGCAATCAATAAGGCAATCCGCGGATTGCTGGAACTGTTCGAAAAGCGGGCATATGTGGCTTATACCGCCACGCCGTTCGCAAACATCTTCATCCCGGATGCGACAGACCATCCCGAACATGGAGAAGACCTCTTCCCCAAGAGCTTCCTCGTGGCTCTGGAGCCTCCCTCCAATTACTGCGGCCCCGAAGTAGTGTTCGGCCTAGAAGACCCCTCCGCTGCAGAAATTCGCGAGCCTCTGCCCATAATCCGAAATGTAGACGACCACGAGGACTGGCTTCCAGACGGGCATAAGAAGGGGCAACGCCCGGGCAGAGAACTTCCATCGTCGCTCGTGGAAGCACTCGATGCATTCTTGATTTCCACAGCAGTGCGGAAAGTTCGCGCGAGAGACTACGACGTCGCTGGCGGTCACAACACCATGCTCGTGCACGTCACGCGCTGGACGGACGTCCAAGGCGAGATCGCCCGCCAGATCGAGGACCACCTGCAAGGGATGTCGGATGACTGGGGGGACTATGGCAGACCCGGACGCGAACTGCATGCACGGCTTCGCACCCTTTGGGAAACGGACTTCTCCCCCACCCATGAGGAGATCATCGGGCGTGATGATGTAAGCGCCCTGGCCGGCCCACCGGTCTCCTGGGAGAACGTCGAACAGTTCATCCCTCACGTCATGGAGGAGGCGGCAGGCAATGTGAAGCGCATCAATGGAACCGCGGCCGACGTACTCGAATACCAGTCGTCCACTCCGGTGACCGTCGTGGCGGTCGGCGGTGACAAGCTGTCTCGCGGCCTCACTCTCGAAGGGCTGACAGTCTCCTACTACCTCCGAGCATCAAAGACCTACGACACGCTCCTGCAGATGGGGCGGTGGTTCGGATACCGCCCGGGTTACTTGGACATGACCCGCCTGTACACCACCAAGGAACTCGTCAACTACTACGTCCACATCACCCGAGCCAATCGCGAACTGATGGACCTCACCGCGGCTGTCTCGCGAGCTCAGCAAACCCCAAAGCACGTCGGCCTCCGGGTGCTGGACGGCAAGGGGAACCTGCAGGTTACAGCTGCGACCAAGATGCGCTCGTCTCAGGTGATGACTGTGAGTCTCTCGGCAACAAGGGCAGAGACCCTTGTTATGCGCACGGACAAGCGAGCGCAGGCCGAGAACTTCGGACGTCTCGAGCGGCTCGTAGAACAGATCCTTCCCCTACCCCCCGTACCTGAGGAAAATCTGAACGGTGCAGGAAGGGGCTTCTTCCGCCACCAGGTTCCGCCCCAGACCGTTCTAGACTTCCTTGACGGGTTCACTGTGTCGCCCCGCGTACTCACAGCCAATCCGGAGAATCTGATCCCATACATCAAGAACCAGGTGGCCAAGGGTGAGCTCCTTCGGTGGACTGTCGCCATCACTGGCGGCGCCTCGTCAAATCGGCTGAAAGTGGGAGAGCTTGACGTACCACTGGTCAAGCGAAAGACGATCACACATTCCAGGGTTCTCGATGGGGAATGCGAGTTGGGCGTTCTGGTGAGTCCGGCCCACGAGGCTCTGGGGCTCAGTCCGGGTACAGTTACTCGAGCATTCAACATGACCGTTGCAGACTTCCGCAATAGCGGAAAGGCACGAGAACCCAAGCGCGCAAGCGGTGATACGCTGCGACGCCTGCGTGATCCGGGTGAAGGTCTACTGCTCGTTTACCCCATTGATCCGGTTGCCTCCGACATCGAAGTCCCTGACCCTGCCATCCCCGTCGTAGGTTTCGCTGTCGTCTTCCCTCATTCTGACCGGGCGGAAAAGGTTAAGTATCGAGTCAACCAGGTATTCCTCGATGGACTAAGGAAAGCCGTTGATGAATATTCCGAGGGGGAAGACTGATGACTGCGAGCACTCCGGAGCAACTCGAAAAGAGCTTCCACGCCGTTGAAGCCGAGGGCAGCAAAACCCCCGGAGCGATTCGCCGACGACTCTTGCCCACATCCTCTCTGGATGTCTTCACTGAAGTCCGATTCCCGACCCGGGAGTGGGCGTTGCTCGTCAACGGTGCAGAAGACCTCCAAGACCGTGACCTCGTGCTTGCCTCGGGACTCGTTTGTCGCACCAGAGGCGGCTCTGTAGAAGTCGTCGCCGGCCCCGAAACAGACCGCTTTCTGTTCTGTACGCTGCTTTCCGATCTCGTACAGCAACTCCGCGTTCCGACCACCACACCCACTGCCGCGCTGGTGCGTCGACTCAACGCCTGGCGGAAGATGCTGGACCGGGGCCTCCCGACTGGCCTCACCCCAGAGGCACGCGTCGGACTCTTCGGCGAGCTCGTGGCCCTCCGGGAAGTGCTGCTACCCGCCATCGGTCCGGCTGGCATCACTGCATGGGTTGGCCCTTCAGGCGCACCCAAGGACTTCATCCACTTCTCGACTGCACTCGAGGTGAAGACTGTCTCACGAAGGGATTCCAACCGGTGTCGCATCAGTAGCGAGCATCAGCTGGATACCGATACAGAGACAGATCTGTACCTCGTACACCAAGTGGTTACTACCTCACACAATGGAGCCTCACTAGCTGATGTTGTGGATGAACTCCGCAGCGACCCTCGGGTTCAGCCTGAACTCTCATGGTTCGAGAACTGCCTTCTTGAAGCCGGGTGGCTCGATGCCCATCGAGATCAATACGCAAATGAGCGATACACACTGAGCCGCAGGCAATGTTTTTACGTGGGGGAGGGATTTCCTCGTATTACCGCCTCAGACGTTCCCTCAGAGCTGTCTGGTGTAACATATCTCGTCGATCTGTCTAGATGCGGTGCCTATCGAGCGGACGAAGGATCGGTGCGTTCGTCGGTCGCGCGGGCCGGCAAGTCAGAGGAGTAGCGCGTGCACGACGAGGCAGTGCAAGAGTTCGCCATCACGCTCGAGCAAGCCATTGAGGACCGCTTGGGACAGGAACCAGGGTGGTTGAAACGCGACGCGTTTGTCCAGGTCGCTGGCGACTACCTTGTAGACGACGGCACCCTGGAAGATCTCCATGTCTGCTACTACGTCAGTCCTTCCGGGCGCAGCCGCATGGAAATAGCGGGCTACTCGGTCAGCGACGATGGGCGCGTTCTGGACCTCATCACTGCCGACTACGGAAATCACGGACAAACCATCTCACGCGATCAGGTGCGACGCCGATTCAACTGGGCAACACTGTTCGCAACCGCCTGCCGTGACGGGCACCACCTCAGCATGGAGGAATCCAGCGCCCAATTTGACATGGTGCAGGATATTCATTCCAGATGGCGCGACATCGACAAAATTCGAATCTTCCTGCTGACCGATGGCCGCAGCACCCTCCAGGATCTCCCCTCGGCGGAGATCGGAAATGTTTCGGTCATCCACAACCTGTGGGATATTGAGCGCCTCAGAAGGCTGGCGACGTCAGGGAGGCACGAGGAACCGATTTCCGTCAACTTCGAAGAACTCGGCAATCCGCTCCCATGCCTGCCCGCCCCCAGCTCGGGCGGGGACTACCAGTGTCTGCTCACCCTCATACCAGGCCAGCTACTCGCGGACATCTATGAGCTGCACGGACCTAAGCTGCTGCAGCGCAATGTACGGGCTTTCCTGCAAGCTCGCGGTAAGGTCAACAAGGGGATCAACGAGACAATCCAGACGAGCCCCGACCGGTTTCTCGCTTACAACAACGGGATCTCAGCCACTGCGACTGGAGTCGTTCTCGAGCAACGAGGAACAGCGACCTACCTCCTTGAACTCAGCGATCTGCAAATCGTCAACGGCGGGCAGACCACCGCATCACTCCATCACGCCACCAAACGGGACAACGCAGACCTCAGTAATGTCCAGGTCCCTGCGAAGATCACGGTCGTCCAGCCCGAGGTTCTCGATCAGCTGGTTCCAAAGATCTCCAGATATGCGAATTCGCAGAATACGATCAACGAAGCCGACTTTGAAGCCAACAGTCCATTTCACGTCGAACTCGAGCGCCTGTCGCGGAGCATTTGGTCGCCCGCCGCAGCGGGCTCCACGCGCCAAAACCGGTGGTACTACGAGCGCGTGCGCGGGCAGTACAGCGTAGACCGAGCCCGACGCCACACATCGGCTAAGCAGAAAGCCTTTGATCTCGAGTTCCCGCGTAGCCAGCGCTTCACCAAGACGGATGCCGCAAAATATGACATGACGTTCCGGAAGCTTCCCCACATGGTGAGTCTGGGTGCGCAGAAATGCTTCCACTGGTGGACAATTAACGTCTTGACCGCTTCCTCTGCACTGCCTGACGAAGAATATTTTCAAGACCTTGTTGCAAAGAGGGTACTCTTCGAGTACGGCAGGGCGGAGATCAGGAAATTGAATCCTGGCGCCGGCTACCTCGCCAATGTCACAACCTATACATTGGCGAGGCTGGCCGCTGAGGTCGACTTGCAGGAAGTTCTCACCGCAGTGTGGCGGGAGCAGGGGCTTCCAGACCACATCCGGCACGCGGTGCACGAGCTGAGTCGCCCTGTCCGCGAGGTGCTTCTCGCCGCCCCGGGGTCAGGAAACGTCACCGAGTGGTGTAAAAAGGAGGACTGCTGGAAGAGCGTGCTGGACGTCGAGTGGACTGGCCTCCGGCCCCGGGTTCCTGAGCAGGCGAGGGAGTTCGTGAGCACCTGAGACCAGCCGCGTGAGGACCTAGGCGCCTCTTCCCGCCAGACCCCGTCACCCAGTGCGCCGACGGCGTCTGGGCTACGTGGCCCCAGTGCCCGCTCGCGGCGGCCGGCTTCGACCAACACGAGCAAACCTGGCTTTCGGCTGCGCCATCATTCTGGTGTGCCACCTGCATGAAGCACTTGTCTAGGACGGCCTACTGTGTTGTCCTGGTGGTCGTTGATGGAGCATTAGTCAAGGAGGCTTGGGTGTCGTTCTACGGGGTGAAGCTGCATCGCAGCGACGTACTCCCGCTCAGCGAGCATCCCGAGGCTTGCACCGAGGAGACCTTCGCCACGTGGTGCGCGGCGAGGGTCGACTCCGGCGCGCGTCTGGCTGTCGATCTCTTCTCCGGCGCAGGCGGCTTGAGTCTCGGGTTGGAGCATGCTGGGTGGACTGTGGCTGCCTCCGTCGACTCCGATCAACGAGCGCTCGAGACTCACCGTGCAAACTTCCCTGGGCTGGCTCTAGGAACGGACCTGGGTGACGCCGACCAGCGAGCGAACCTCATCAGCTTGTTGCGGCAGGCAGATATCGACCTGATCGCCGGCGGTCCCCCGTGCCAGCCCTTCAGCCGGGCTGGGCGCAGCAAGATCAAGAGCCTGGTCGACGCGGGAGTGCGTGACGGCAATGATCTACGCAAGGAGCTGTGGCGGGCATACCTCGAAATCGTCCTGGAAGTTCAGCCCCGGGCCGTGCTCATGGAGAACGTCCCTGACATGGCTCTCGGCGATGACTTTCAGGTCGTGCGCGCGATCGTTGACTCTCTTGAGGAAGCCGACTACTTCACTGAGGTGCGGCTGGTCGATGCCTGGCAATATGGTGTTCCTCAGCATCGAAAGCGCTTGATCGTATTGGCTCGACGCGACAGCGACGAATTCACTTGGCCAACTCCTGTTGATCCCGTGCATCTTAGGGAAGCGATCGGCGATCTGCCTGAACTTCCCGAGGATGATCCGGTCGGTGATCGGGTGCTTGCGTATACGCCGGCGAGTGAACCTTCTTCCTTCCTCCTGCTCATGCGGAAGGAAGTCCAAGAGCCCAACGTGATTCACGATCACATGACTCGGCCGGTACGCGCGGACGATCTTGAAGTCTTTAAGCGCATGACTCATAAGACCCTCTACTCCGACATCCCCGAGCACCTCCGGCGCTACAAGGCAGACACCTTCGACGATAAGTACAAGCGGCTCAACTGGGATGACTTCAGCCGTTCCATCACTGCACATATCGCGAAGGATGGCTATTGGTACATTCACCCCTCGCAGCATCGGACTCTCACCGTCCGTGAAGCCGCACGCATCCAGACCTTCCCCGACCACTTCCGATTCTCTGGCACTCGCAGTGACGCCTTCCGGCAAATCGGTAATGCTGTGCCGCCGCGGCTGGGCGAAGCTGCCGCCATCGCGTTGAAGCCAGTTGAAGGGCCCGCACCGGAAGAGAATGCGTGGCTGGAGCTGCACCGAACGCTCGCGGCATGGGGACATCGGCAGAGCGAGGGAAGATCTTGGTTCCTTTACCCCGGCCAGCATGTGCAGCAAGCAGTCGCAGCCGTGGTGGCACTCATTGGTCCAGAGCGCATAGGGGCCCGCAATCTCGAGTGGGCGATTCAGCAGCTCAAGGGCCGACCGAAGCTGGTTTCGAAGGAGCTCCAGAAGCTCTACGAAGCCATCGACGACCCTCGGTTGCGAGAGCGCCTACAGCGCATCGAGGAACTCACCTCGAAGCGCAACGTCTGGCAGGACACCGAGGTACTCGCCAAGCGGCTGAAATTCAAGCCTGCAGAGGCCGCCACCTTCCGACTCCTCCTGGGTGATGACGTCATGCTTGCCCAGCAAGGACCATTGCGGGTGGCCTCGAGAGTGTTCGCAAGTAACTCGGACCGCACCAACAGGCTCACTGACGGACGTATCGAAATGGCGCGGCTCATCGGCGGCGGCTCAGATGCACCCGTCCGCATGGCGGCACTGAGGCAGTTGGCTTACACGAACTGTCTGCCCAGCGAACCATACTGCGCCAGTTGCCCCCTCCAACAATGGTGCCGCTCGGCTGAGGATCGCCAAGATGGCGAGCGACTGTGCTAGTAACTCATAACACGATGATGAATTGGGCTTGTTGAGGCGTCGTCGGCAGATGAGGCTGTACGGCCAGGGAGACAATGGCGTTGTTGTAGACGCCCTCCACGACCTGCCGGTCGCGACGCCCCACTCCGGCTGCCCGGCCAGCGGCCCGCAGTTCGTCCTCTGGCACGGCCGCCAGGTCTTCAAGCGCCCCGGCGCACAGGCCGCGTAGCCCTCAGCGGACGCGCCGCCGGAGCAGAGGCACAGGGGCGGCATACGTGCTCTCGTCCGACGTGCTGTTCCCCAGCGCCGCGATCTGCCGCTCGAGGGCCCGAACGTTCTCCGCGTTGTTGACCGTGGCGACCCCCTGGACCGTGACAGCCAGGGGGTCGGAGACGAGCGCCGCCCTGCGCTCGCGCAGGACCTCCACAGCGACGGCCTGAGGAGAGCCGAGGCGCTGGTAGCGGGCATCGAGGTCGGCGCGGGCGGCTTCGCCGAGTTCGGAGCGGAGGTAGGCGTACTCGGCGTCGGTCAGGGTCACGATGCCTCGGCCTTCATACGGCGAGGCTGGGGCGGTGGCTCTGGGGCCCAGGCGTCGGGGTGAGTGATCTGGTCGGCGATGGCCGGGTCGCTGACCTCGGTGCCGGGGCGGAGGAGCAGGGTCTCGTGGGTCTTCGGGTCGGTGACGAAGACCGCGGTGGTGAGCGTGCGGGCGGCGGGCATCACAGGACCTTCGCGGTGATGTGGATGTCGGGGACGTAGAGGACCGGCATGGCGACGGCGGAGCCCTTCGTCCAGACCTGGACCGGGTCGTCCTGATGGCCGGCGGTGATGACGATGCCCGGAGCGTCCTCGCGGGTGATGGCCGGGTTGGTGCTGGAGGAGAGGACCAGGGACTCCGCGGTGACGCCGTACTGCGTCTCCGCCCACGACTCGGGGTTCGGCGGAAGCAGGATCCAGCGGTCCTCGGGGATGACGCGCTGGTAGGTGTCGTCGACGGAGACCTGGACGTCGTAGACGGTGATCGGCGGGAGGTTGTAGCGGGCACGGACGACCTCGACCTCGTTGGGGGCGAGGACGGCGGTGGGGGTGGTGGAGCCGTTGACGCTGCCGTAGTACGCGGCGCGGTAGGCGTTGTTCGCGGCGAGGGTGGCGCGGGCCTTGTACGAGGTGATCACGCGGGCAGGCAGCGGGGCGCCAATGGAGCGCAGGTACTCGATCCAGCGCAGCTCGTCGGCGATGGGGTCGCTCGTCGGGTCGGACCAGGGCTTCGCGGCGGTGGGCTTGTTGGCGGCCGGGACGCCGAAGTCGGCTTCCAGGGTGAGGCCGTTCTCGCCGTTGAGGTTGAAGGTGCCGCTCACGAGGAGGCCGCCGGCGGCGAGCTCCATGCGGTTGTGGATGGATTCGACGTGGCGTTCGATGTCGTCGTAGAGCAGCTCGACGAACTCGGAGGAGTCGGCGCCGCGCGAGGTGTCGAGGAGGATCTGCTCCAGCTCGCCAACGATCAGCTTCTGGCCGAGCGGCGGCAGCATGCCCTCGGTGATGATCTTCTCGGCCTGGCGGCGAGCGACGGCGGTCTCGGCGTCGTACGCGCGGAACTTCGCCGCGTTCACACGCCGCTTGCTGCTCTTGATGCGGAACTTAACGGAGTTGAGGCGCCGTTCGGGCATGACCGTACGGGTCAGCTCGAAGTCGGCCGGGGTGGTCATGGTGCGGGCGAAGGCGTTGATGTCGGCGGCGTCGATGTCGCGCAGCAGGGTGTCGAGCATGGTGGCTGGGCTCCTCGGAGGGGCACGGGTCAGATGAAGTGGATCTGCGCGGTCGAGGTGGTGATGGTGGCCGGGTCGAGGCCGCCGGGGATGCGGGCGGCGGCGATCACGCCGTGCCAGAGGAGCGCCGCGCCGGCGCGGCCGCTGCCGACGGCGAAGGGGACGTCGGCGAGGAGTACGCCGGTGAAGGTGGCGCGGCCGTCGGTCGCGGGCTTGTCCCAGGGGCCGTACAGGCCGGTGGCGGTGACGCGGCCGAGCGGGATGCCGGCCTTCATGACGTTGCGGGGTTGGCCCGGGGTCGGCGGGGTGTAGTGGGTGCCCTGGGCGAACAGGGCCGTGTCGAGCGTGATGGTGAGCGGGGTGTCGAGTCCGTGTCTGGACGCGAGCCAGGGGCGGTCCGCGGTCGCGGACTCGGAGTAGGTGATCGGCTGGAGATCCACGCCAGGTTCCTCCGGGCAGGCCGTGTCGGCGGCAAGTCCGTACGGTCACCGGGTGGTGCCGTCGTCCGCGAACGTCTGGGACGGGGCGCGGTCCCCGGATGGCGCAGCAGTCAGGAGTTCTTGAGGTGTCCGCGGCGGCGGGCGATGTCGAGTCCGAGCTGGCCAGGGCGGGGCGGGGTGCCGCCGGAGCGGGCGGGGACGTTGGAAGGGCCGCCCGACGGCGGGGGCGCGGGCGTCTGCGGGGACCGCTGGCCGAACAGCTCCGGGCGGCGCTCCTTCAGTTCCTTGGTGGCCTGGACCAGGGCAGCGTCGTCGGCATCCGGGTCGGCGGTGCGGGAGAGGAGAACGACCGCGTCCTCCAGCTCGGTGCCGGTGGCGCCGAGGCTGACCAGGGTGGCGCGGCGTACGGCGTCCCGCTCGCGAGCAGCGGCTGCGGCCTCGCGTTCCTGCGCCAGTCGTTCTCGCTCCACGGCCGCCTGTTCACGGCGCTCGGTCTCGGAGAGGCGTTCCTGCTCGGCCTGGCGCTGGTTCTGCACGTACTCCGTCAGGGCCTTCGCCGACTCGAAGCCGAGCTGCCCGAGCAGATCCCGCACGCCGGCGCGACGCCCCTGGTCCTTCTCGCGGGCGAAGCGGCGGGACAGCTCCTCCTGCGGGATCGTGACGACTGCGGCGCCGCCGGTCTCGCCCGTCTCACCGGTTGTGGATTCACCCGGGTCGTCTGAGGAGGCGCCGAGGATCGGGTAGATCGGGCGGCCATCGCGGCGGTAGCCGAGCGGGACGAGCGGCAGCGGGCGCGTACGTACGGTCATGGGCAGGCTCCTCGCCCAGACGCCCCCGCGTTGGGCGGAGCCTAACCCCTCATGTGTTCTCAGGCATCCTCGGACGGGTCGCCGTCAGGTCACGAGCGTCAGGGCTCCCCTGGACCTGCCGGTTCGTGAGGGTTCTCCTCCGCCGTCCACCGCGGTCATCGTCAGCCCGAACAGCATCTTGTTCATCTCGTCGACCGTGATGCCCAGTTGCTCGGCCACGTCACCTGGCCGAACGCCCTTGGAGCGAAGCGCCTGGAAGACCTTGGTGAGTACCTGCGATGTCTCGCGCTTCTTCATGCCCTGGGGCTCGTCCGTCTTGTACCCGCGTGCGCTGAGCTCGGCGCAGGCGGAGCGGTACTGCCAGTCCGTGAGGAGGTTCAGGTCGTGCATCCGGTAGGTCAGTGCCATGGCGGACACCTTCCAGATCATCTTGCCTTCGATGATCTGGTCGACGCGGGCTCCCGCGGGCATGTGGCCAAGCACGCTGGCCGCCGGCATGAGGAAGGCACTGGCGAAGTCGTTGGCCTGGCGTTCGGCTTCCGGCCCGGTGCAGTCCCGCTCGCCACTGCCGTGCATCACCAGGTGGCCGAGCTCGTGAGCGGCGTCGAACCTCCCGCGTTCGACCGTCTTCATCGTGTTCAGGAAGACGAAGGGCACGTTGCCCCGCCACACGGCGAAGGCATCCACTTCCACGGAATCCGGCGCCAGGGAGAAGACCCGGACACCGTGGGCCTCCAGCAGGTGGACCATGTTCGGCGCCGGCGCGTTGCCCAGTCCCCAGCGGATACGCACCATCTCCGCGGCGGTCTCGGGGTCTGGCTTGCCGAGTGAGGGTAGGTCCGCGTCTGGCAGGCGGAACCGCTCATCGATCCAGTCATAGAGCTGGGCGGCCAGAGTGCCCGCGGCCCGGGCCGCGTCCAGCGTCCGAGGCGGCGTCTTGGTACGGGCACGCCAAGAGATCCCCTCCGCTGGGAGTTCGTCGAGGTCCGGCCCGCTGAAGAACGACTCGGGGAAGTCGAGTGCGTTGGCCATGCGGCGTACGGTCGCCGTCCGGGGTGACGTACGTCCTGTCTCGTAGTTCGACAGGCTCTGGAGGGACAGTTCGGACCGCTTGGAAAGTTCCGCGAGGGTCAGTCCCCGGCGCTTCCTGGCCAGCGTGATGCGTGATGGGGTCACCATGGTGGACTGCCTCGGTATCGGTGGTGCGGGTGCGGCACTGCCGGAGCGGTGCCGCACCAGGACGGACGATCAGCGGAACTCGACGGGAACGTCGATCTCGCCGGGCCCATCTTCGTACAACGGTTCGACTCCGTCCATTTCGAAGACCGGAAGGGGGATGCGTCGCTTCCATCTCGTCACGAAGCCGCGCTCGACCTCGCCGGGAAGCGACAGTTCGCTGTGAATGCGTACCTTGTCGCCGTCGACGACCCGATACGACACGAGGAACCAGATCCGGAGACGGTTCGTCTCCTCGGCGCTGAGGACGATCTCGTCGGGCCGCCGCGGGGAGGGGAACAGCTCCAGCTGGGCATTGCCTTCGGCCGCACGCTCCGTCGCAGCACCACGCCGATGCAGGTTCCGCGGATGCAGCTGACGGTCGCCCGTCGCGGCGTCCCCGACCATGATCCCTATCGCGAGGGTCTTGTCGGGGTTGCAGACGAGTTCGAGATGGTCGTGCAGAAGCCGCTTCCAGCCCTCGTGCTGGATGTGCATCTCACGGACGATCCGGACGTGCTCCTGGTACGCCCGGGTGCCGGCCGTGTTGGCCGGGTGGTTCGGCGTCGCGGTACGGCGAGCGATCTCGCCGGCCCGCAAGGCCGGGTGCAGATACTCCAGCTTGGTGCCGAGGGCGGCAAGCTGCGCTCGATAGTCGTCGCGATCGTGCGCAGCGAGGGGAAGGACGGCCATGCAACCTCCGGGGTAGGGCAGGCAAGTTATAGGAACCGTACCGCATCTGCGGTGCCGTTCTTATAAGCACCGCGACCATCTGGAGTGTTACACCGGGGTGTTGCCGTCGCTGTCGCCCCTTTGGGTCACTGCCGTCGGGAACTCCCGCAGCCGTGCTACCTCAAGCGCCGCATCCTCGATCGGGAGGCCGGCATCAACGAGTATGCGTACGCCGGTCTCCAGGGAGAGGACTCCTGCCTGAACGCCCCGCGCCACCAACTCCAGTGCGGCGGATAGGTCAGTCGGCAGGTAGGGACCGAAGGCGATCGTGGCGCGGTGGTTCTCGCCGGATGGCAGGACGCCGCCGAGCTGGTAGAGACGCTGCACCATCTTCAGCAGCAGTGGGTACTTCGCCTCCCGCGCGAGCCGCATCGAACGGACCATGGCGTGCAGGGGGCCGAAGCTGAGCTGCAGCGCGTACCCGGACGGCACCTCGGCCGGGCTGACGGTCCCGAGCACACTCCCTGGGAGGCGCGTGACCACGGACAGCCGCTCGCGCAGTGTCTCGACGTACTCACGGAGTTCGGCGAGCTGCGCCGACATGTCGACCGTGCTGAGCTGGCCGCTGTCACCGAGCGGCCAGACCATCCCGGGCTCCACCCGGACCGGGAGCGGCTGGCCGGTGTTGCGGTCGACGGGCAGGCGGGCCCCGGAGAGACCGATGATCGGCGAGCCGGTCGTCGCCGAGGCGCGCTGGCTGTCGGTGTCGGCCGCGGCGAGGTCGTCGAGGAGCTGGGCGGCGGAGAGCAGGCTCGACTGGCCGAAGTGCTCGGCGCCGATGGTGTTCGGCACGTGCACGATCGGGATGAAGTCCACTTGGAGGTCGAGCCGGTTGAGGACCTCGCCGTCGGCGTTGGTACGGAACCTTGCGCGGCGCAGCGAGAGCGCGTCGATGTCGCCGGCCTTGTCGACCTGGTCCAGGTCCCACTCGGCGTCGGTGAGGTAGCAGGTGAGGGCGCTCGGCCGGCTCGCCCATGGGTACGTGCGGGTGGTGCTCCCCTCCTCGCTGATGGGACCCAGCTCGTACGTGACGCGCCGCAGGGTGCCCTTCCGTCCCGTCGCCGGATCGCCTGGGACCTCCCACGCGAGGTGGACGCGCTGCGGATACTCGGCCGCGTCGATGGCACCATCGGGCAGCACCGGGAAGTAGAAGCCAGGGTCGATCGTCTTCAGCACCGGGCGGTCTTTGGCCCGGGACCACGCGAGCAGGTAGACGGTGTCGCCGAGCAGCACGGCGTTCCGCTCGGCGTGCTGCATCCGCATCCACAGGTGCTCACCCGCCGCCCACTCCCGCAGTAGGGCTTCACGCTCTTGGGCAGTGACGTCGTCGTCGGCGCCCTCGACCACGATCTGCTGGGTCTCCCCCAGCAGATGGCTCAGGGTCTGGTCGACGACCACCGAGGCGTCCCCGTACTCGCGGCGATCGTCGCCGTCCTCCCCGAGCAAGGCGGCAGCCTGGTTGCTGTCGTACGCGGCGAGGATCGTATACGCGGCGAGCCGACGGCGGTCCTCCTCCGGCACCCAGGATGCCCCGGCGGGCCCCGGCAGTCGTGTCGACCGACCTTCGACGACGGCGCGGAACGCCGGCTTGTACGCGAGGGCACCCCAGGTGTCGATGATGAGTTCCCGCCAACGCCGCATCCGCGCTCCCGCCGTCTCTGTGTGAAGGGCGGCGCAGCCTAACGGCTTCGCGAGGCACCGACTTGGCCCGGCAGCCTGGAGAGCGCCGGTCAGTAGTCGAAGGCGGCGAGGTGTCGGCGCAGCAGGCCGCTGATGTCCTCGCGGCCACCCTCGGCCGGAAGCGGCGAAGGGGTGTCCTCTCCGTTCGCCATGGCGAGGCTGCTCGCGAAGCGCACGAGGTGCGGCGCGGGGGCGAAGGAGTCACGCAACCAGACGGCGAAGACGGCGGCCTCGTCGGCGGTCACGTCGGTGAGCGTGATGTAGGCGTAGTCGGGCTCGGTGATGGCCGCGGTGCCGTCCACCCACACGTCGGGCGCCAGCTCGACCTCGAAGTCCAGCACGGTCATCTCGTGGACGCCGGACCTCCTGTGGCCGATCGTGGGCTCGGGGAACGCCTCCCGCAGCGCCCGCTCCAGGGACTCCAGCGTGGCGCGCCAGGCTCCGCCGTCCTCCCTAGGGGGATAGAAGGCGAAGTTCGTGCGGATGTTCCGTTCGGTGGCCATGCTCTTCCTCGTTCTCAGGGGACGTAGCGCGTCGAGCCGGGCGTGCCCGTCATCGCCATCATGGACTGCCAGTAGGCGGCGTTGTCCCTGCCGTTCGTCACGATCTCCAGCCCCCTGATCTCGCTGTTCGCGGGGTTGGCCATGGCCTGCTTGTAGCGGACGAGTTCCCGCTCGTCACCCGCGTACATGGAGTCGACTTCCGGGTCCCACGCGATCTTCCCCTGATTGTTCACCTTGACGGGCTTTGCCAGCGTCTCCTCGACCCGGTCGAGCGTGCGGAAGCTCTTGTTCTTGCAGTCCGGGTCCCGTACGTGTTTCGCCTCGACGAGTTGTCCGTCGAGGGGGCGTATTCCGTCCACCATCAGTCCGCGCTTGCTTCCGAGCAACGGCACCTCCCGCTCGGGGTAGCCGGCCACACGGAGCTGGTAGGCGTTGTCGGGATCGCCCGGACCGCCGCCGCCCGCGAAGCCGCCGGGCTGGAGGCCGTTCATCCACGCCCGGAACCGCTGCTGCTCCGCTGCGGTGAGCAAACGGGTCGTTCCCGGAACTGGCGGGATCGGGTCGACGAAGGACAGTCCTGGATCTACCGGGTTGACCATCGGAGCCAGCGTCGGCACCTGCCCGGTGTAGGAGGCGAGCACGACCGGAACGGGTACGGGCGCCGGCGCGGGTATGAGCGGCGGCAGGAACGGGAGTCCCGGAATGACGGGCGCGGCCGGCGGATCGGCGGCGGGGAGCTTGATACGGGCGACGGACGCGTCCAGCGCATGTCCCACCGAGCCGAGGTCGTGGATCCAGGGGTCGCCGAGTACGGCGTCGAGCAGTCCGCCGTCGTACCCGTTGCCCCCGAACATGGGCTGGTCCCAGGGCAGGTCGACCGCGAAGAGGTCCATCTTGTGCTGGGCGATCTTCCCCTTGGCGGCCTCCACGTGATCGGCGTACCGGTCGCACGCCTTGGCGATCTGTATGCAGGCGGCCACGAGGTTGGTCACCAGGGGCTCGTCCTCCTGCGCCTTCGCCGGTGGGCAGGTAAGGCCGACACTGTGCTTCACATACGTCTGGAAGGCGTCGGCTGCCTCCCCAGAGTGGGCCTTGCTCCCGGTCAGGGCGTACGCCTGCGCGTCCTCCAGGAAGCGCTGCATCAGCACGCCGGCGTGACGCCAGGAACCGGCGACGTCCCGGATCTTCTCCGGCGAACCGCGGAACCGGTCACTGCCTCCCGCAGGGGCGTACTGGTCGTACCACGCAGTCTCGCCCACCACCTCGGGGAGATCGTTGCCGAGCCCGAGGTAGTTCTCCGTGCAGTCGGCGCCAGGGTCTCCCATGCCCGCGGTGAGGTCCACCTGCCGCCCCAAAAAGGCGGAGACCTGGCGGCTCTCCTGCGCCATGAATTCACGGGCGTTGCGCATCAGCCCCTTGCTCGTCTCACCGAGGACGTACGAACTGAAGCCCATCTTGTCGAGCGTCGTGGAGGCCGCCGAGACGTACACCTTGGCGAACGCCCGCCCCGCCTCGTCATCCCCGGCCATCCCGTGCTGCCGCGCGAGTTCGTGGCCCAGCGCGATGGCCGTGTCACGGGCTCCTCGCATCGTGTCAAGCAGCCCCATAGAGCCGCGGATCATTCCCTCCGCGATGAACTTGAAGTCCGGAGCCGGCCCAATCACCGTTGCGTCCCCCTTGCAGACGTGAACAGCCAACCTAACGCAGGCGGAGTGGCATTGGCAGACGCCAAATAGCAGCTCCAGCGTCGCCCGTGGCCGAGAACCGACCGCAGGCGAGCACCTCTGCAAACGGCCTGGACCAAGGCGGGCTTGTACGGTGGCCTGACCACCCACCGCCGGAGCTGGGGACCGGACGGTGGATTCGAGGAGGGGAAAGAAGGACCATGCAGCAGATCGGCCTGTACTACCCGTACATCCACTGCCGCGACGAACGATGGCTCAAGCTGACTGCGCTGTACTGGCCGAAGTTGGCCCGAGTCGTCCCGGATGGATACCCGGTTGCCGACTCGGACATAGTCGCTGCTCTGAACGACGGGCTCGGCGGATTCCTTGCGGCCAGGTCGCCCCGCGCGGCAGCAGCGGCAGTCGCACCGCTCTTCCTGGACCTTCTACGGGAGCACGGTGAGGTCCTCCGGGCGATCCATGGCGTCATGGATGTGGCCGAGGCCAACGGATTCCAAGTTACAACCGAGCCAGCGGCACACCCGGAGTTCGCGGCGCATGATCACTTCAACCCCCGCTTCGGTCTCGCCGGACTCCACGAGGACGAAATAGCCCCCGAGCTACGGGACGCGCTGGTCGAGCTCGGCCTGGCGATCATCACAGAACGCACGCGGATCGCCCGGACAGACGGCATTCGCTGGGTCGCCATGCGGCCAAGGCTGGCCTGGGTCTACAAGTGTGTCCTGACCGACGAGCTGGCCAGACGCACACGCTTCACCCCCTTGACCGATCAACCGACCTCCCACGGCGCCCACAGATGGGACGCTCAGCTCATCGCGCAGACGCTGCTGGACCTCGGCGAAGTTCTCCCTCCCGCCCATGGAGAGGGTCTGCAGCAGACCATCGGCCTCATGTCACTCCGTCTCGTAGTCCCGGAGGACCTCGATGCCGTACCGGTCGAGAAGATCGTCCAGCTACGGAAGCGCCACCGCACGGAGTTCAACGCGTTCACCGACGCGGTGAGTACCGCAGCCTCGAATTTCCGGGAGTCCCTCGGCTCGATCGAGGACCCGGAGGCGCTTCGGGAGCACCTCGCCCTCACAGTGACGCGGACCTTCGAAACCCCGCTTGAAGAGCTCCGCAAAGCCATGAAGGGGCTGGGGATCACCACCGCGTTCAGCGCCATGAGCACGAAGTTCGAACTGGGCACCGCCACCACGCTCGTCCTCGGCAGCATCCCGGCAGGCCAGCCACTCGCTACAGCGAGCGGTGCAGTCCTCGGGCTTGCGGCTCTGCGCCACAGCGCCAGCAAGACCCGGGAAGCGCAGCTGCGTACGTCGCCCGCGGCCTTCTTGCTGCGGGCAGAGCGCGACCTCCAACCGCAGCAGCTCCACACCCGTGTGCTGCGCGGCTTCGGCAGGCTCGCTGGGACCTCCATCTGAGCTCGCCGGTGGACCGGTCACCGGCGCCCGGACAGCCGCCTGTCGGTGGAGTCTGAGGGAACCCGTACGGCCGAAGCGTCGAGAAATAGATCCGTCAGCGCCCAGACGCAGGAGTCCAGGAGGTCCGGGGACTTCTCCTCGGACTCCGAGGCGCCGACGTACGTCGTCATCTGCTCCTCCAGGGCGGAGAACGTGCGGGGCGGGCCCGCGTGGGTGATGCGGGATTGTTCGTAGAGCATCGCGACCGGGGCCGCGCGGGCGCGTTTGGCGCGGGTGGCGTGGACGACTCGGCAGGGGACGGTCGGGTCGACCTCGGCGAGGAGGGCGGGGAGGTAGTCGCCGCCGTTGTTGGCCTCGATGACCACGCAGTCGGCCTGGTGCTCGTGGTAGAGGGCGGCGGCTCGGCGCATCGCGGCGGTCGGGGTGTGGCGGTCCTGCTCGGTGTGGAGGACGTAGCCGCGGGGGCGCCGGTCGCCGTACATCTGCTCCAGCGGGTAGGAGCGGCCGGCCACGGTGAAGGCGGTCAGGTCGGCGGAGTCGGTGGTGGTGACGGCTGGGTCGACGGCGACGACCAGGCGGTCGAGCGGCGGGACCGCGGTACGGGCGACGCGGAAGCCCTCGACCTCGAACATCCACTGCTTCCACAGCGCGCCTTCCACGTCCTCCAGGAGGACGCCGTCGAGTTCCTGGCGACCCAGGCGGGTGCCGCCGTACTCCGAGTCGAGTTCGGCGAGCGCGGCCGGCGAGAGGTTAGCGCGGTTGTCCTCGGTGCGGCCGGTGGTCAGGACGACGGTGGAACCGGGGCGGCGGCCGCGGTCGACGAGGCGCTTGACGTGCGGGAGCGGCTTGGGGGTGGTGGAGATGACGACCTGCGGGGACGGGGCCTCGCGCAGGCAGAACCAGAGCATGTCGTACACCGACTGGGCTGTGTGCCGGTTCCAGGCCGCGTACTCGTCGAGCCAGCCCTTGTCGAAGGCGAAGCCGCGCAGGTTGTCCGGGGTCTCGGCGCCGAAACCGTAGATCGCGGAGCCATTCTTCATGCGGAGGGTGGTCAGGCCGTTGCCGGGGCTGTAGCGGCGGATGTCCTCCGGCGGGATGACCGCGAGGAGGCCGGACTTGGGGGACTCAAAGCAGATTTCCTTCACGAGCGTGGCGTTCTTCGCGACGACCGCGATCATCGTGCCCGGCGTGCTCGTCCACTCGCGTACGGCCTCGGCGGCGGACTTCGTCTTCCCCCAGCCTCGGCCCGTCAGCATCATCCAGGCCGCCCAGTCCCCCTGCGGGAGGCGCTGAGTGGCGCGGGCGTGGTGGTGCAGCCAGCCCTCATGGGGCAGGCCGTCGCAGACGGGGCGGTCGCAGGCCCAGCGGCGCGCCGAGGCGGCGTCGGCCTCGATCAGGGCGGTGATCTCGGCGTGCAGCTCGGCTTCGGACATGCCGGTCGGGTCCGGCAGCGGGCCCGTCGGGTCCAGGGTCACGACGACTCACCGCCCAGGGTGCCGATACGGGCCTCTAGTTCGCGGCGCAGCTGCTCCATGCGGGCGCGGCGTTCCTCGTCCGTCAGGCCGGTGACGTCCGCCGTCTGCGGACCGGTGGACGTCGAAGGGGCGTCGGCGAGGTCCATGCCGTACGCCTGGCGCTCGATGCGGATCGTGACCTCCAGCCAACGGATCACGTCCGAGGGGCTGAGGCGCGCGGGGTCGAGCTGCTGGAGCTGGGCGACGATCTTCGACTGGGCGGCGGACGCGAGGCGGGCGTGTCGGCGGGCGACCTCGCGGGCCGCCTGGTGTCGTTCGGCGCGCCAGAGCCGGTCCTGTTCGCGGTCCCATGCCTCGGCGCGCTGTACCCAGCGGTGGGCCGTGGACCAGCGCTCGATGAGGGTGCGGGACTTCGCCAGCCGCTCGGCGACCTTGCCGATGCTGCGGGACAGCCCGAGGTCGCGGTAGCAGGCAAACGCCTCCCACGCGGCGGCCGATTCGCCCGGCCGCCGCTCCCATGCCTCGGCGCTGTCCGCCATCCCGTCGACGTGCTCCTACCTGTGTCTGTCCTCCTGCCGCTGCAATGCGGGGACGTTTCTGCTCAGCTCGCTGCGGTGCGCAGGTGGGGGTCGAGGAGCCCGAGGTGCTTCAGCAGGTCCACGCACGCGTCCCGGCTGTCGGCTCGGGCGGCGACCTGGAGGGCGGCCTTGCGGCGAACGGGGGCGGGAAGCGGGGTGACGGACACCGTGCGCTCCCAGGAGGAGGAGTCCTTGGCCAGGTTCACTGTGCGGTCCCTTCGTCTACGTCGTCGGGTTCGAGTTCGCCGTCGAGGAGGCGGGCGAGCTGGTCGGCGAGGCGGAACGGTTCGTCCGCGAGGTGCTCGGTCAGCGCGCGGGCCAGGCCGGCGGCCGTGCGGTGGACGGTGGTCAGGTGGTGGATCTCGGCGTGGAGGCGGTTCGGGTCGTCGACGTGTGGGCTGCTCATGAGGTGGGCCTCCGGAAGTTCGTCGGGAGGGTGGCGCGCTGCCGTTCGGGGCCGAGTACGCGCAGTACGGTCTGCAGGTCGCAGGGCCGCCAGACGGCGACCTCGAAGCCGCTGTCGGCCAGGTGGGCGAGCCACTCGCGCTGGGCGGGACGAATCCGGCCGGCGTCGGTCTTGAACTCGACGAACAGCGTGCGGCGCTGCCTGATGTGCCCGAAGACCTCGTCGGGCCAGCCCGCGTCCGAGCGTCGGGAGTCCGCCGTGTGGTACTGGAGCCTCCAGCCGTAGCGGGTGGCGATCTCGCGGACCTGGCGGCGCCACTGTTCCTCGCTCGCGCCGGTCGTCCACTCCGTGCGGTCGGCGGCCACCGGGAAGCGCTCGGCCTCCAGTCGATCGAGGGGGCCATACCGTTCGGTGAGCAGTCGGCGGTACAGCTCGGCGGTCACAGCGCACCGTCCAGAAGCCGGTAGCCGGTGCTCGTCGGCCGCATCCGCTCCAGGGCGATGCGGGTGCGCTGCCCAGTTCGGCCGCCGGGCGTGGAGGCGGTGAGCACGGTGCAGTACGCGTACCGGGTGTCGACCTCGTCGACGCGTACGGTGCGGCCGGCCGAGCGCCGGTCGTTGTCGGCCCACACCTGTCCGGGCCGCGCATCAGAGAAGCTCATGCCGCACCTGCGAGGTAGTCGGCGGCCCACAGCTCCAGGGCACGCCACCGCTGACCGCCCTCGATATCCCCGTCACGCTCCATCCGGTCGATGGCCCGCTGCACGACGGCCGCGGCGTCGGCTGGCATGGTGCGGGTGGCGAGCACCGTCTCGATGGGGGCACTGCCCTTACGGATGGCGGCCTGCTCCTCAGGGTCGTACCAGCCGTCGGCGAGCTCGCCGAGATGCCGCTCCACGACCGCGAGGATGATCGCGAACGCGGCGGCGACGTTGCCGATGTTGTGCGCGCCCTTCGTCGTGTCGAGCGTGTCCAGCACCTTCTCGTACTGCTCGATGCAGGCCAGCCAGCGGGCGTCGGCGGACGCCGCCTTCCGGGCGGCCTCCAACGCCTTCTCCGCGGCCTCCTTCTCGTCCGGCAGGAACACGATCTGTACGGTCGCGAAGTCCAGGTTCGCCTCGGCGAGGCTCGGGACGGTGACCTCGTCGAGGAGTTCGAGGGTCTTGTCGTCCAGGCCGGAGTACAGGCGCATGGAGACGTCTTCCAGCTCCTCGTACAGCGCCTTCAGCGTGGCCGGGTCGTCCTCGCCGGTGATCGCGTTGTGGGCGAGTTGGAGTGCGATCTGCCGCTGCCGCGGGAGTGGTTCGGCGATCTCCATCCACCAGATCCGCTCCAGGCCGGCCTCGATCGCCGCCTTGGTGCGGTGGTTGCCGGACAGCACGATCCGCCGGCCGGTCGCCGCGTCGTTCCACACCAGCGGGGTGGAGGTCAGTGCGCCGTCGTCCCGAATGTTCGTGACCAGGCGCTGGAACTGCTCGTGTCGCATGAAGCGCGCGTTGACGTCCAGCAGCGTCAGCTCGCGCGGGTCGCCCTCGACCATGCGGGGCTTGAGTGGCGGCTCGCTCAACGGGTCTCCCCCTCCATCTGTCCGTGCTTGCTCCTCCACTGCGCAAACCCTTCAGCCAGCGACCAACGGCCCAGCTCGGAGCCGTAGTCGAGCTGGTGGCGGTAGGCGGGATCGGTGGAGTCCTTGCGGGAGTTCAGGCGCAGCAGCCCGCGGTATTTCATCGACACCGGCCGCTGCGTGAACGCCGTCGTGTTCAGCCGGGTCAGGCGGGTGTTCATTGCGCGCTGGGCGAGGAACTGCGCCTCCGTGGACAGCGCCGCGTACAGCACGAGCTTCGCCAGCCGCCCGTATGACGTGGGCGCCACCGCGAAGTCCGACAGCAGGTACACGTTGTGCGGGTCGAACTTCGGCGTCGAGAACGCGACCGCGCCGACCACGACCCCGTCGACCAGGACGGCGAGCGCCATCGTCGGCGTCCCCGGGCGGATGTTGTGGTTCATGTACTGCGAGCGAAGGGTGGCGAACTGCCCCATGGTCAGCGGGGCGAGAGTCAGCGTCTTGCCGAGCTCGCGGCCCGGTACGAGGCGGGGCGCGCGTACGGGCTCAAGGCGCTGATTCGGGCGGACGATCCGCGAGCGCGGCACCGAGGAGTAGACGTTGATCGGCAGGCCCCGGTTGGCGGTCTGCACCTGACCGCGCAGGTGGTCGCGCAGCTCCTCGACCTCGAAGTGCAGGCCGAGCACCCAGCGCGGGCGGTCGGTGATGCGCTCGATGAGGGTCTGCTTCGCCGCGTCGTCGAGGGTCGGGTAATCGGGCGCCGGCCAGTCCAGGTGCTTGTCGAGCGCGGCGAACTGGCCCTCGTAGTCGCCCGCATAGAACGGCGGGAAGGCGACGACCGGGGCGTCGGCCGGGACCTGTTCGGCGAGCCACTGGTTCACGTCCATCGGCGCGTACGAGGCGAGCCGCAGCGGCAGCGCCTCGATCTTCGCCACGGTCTTCGCGTGCAGTTCGGGGAACTGTTGCCGGTACGCGGCCAGCATCCGGCCGTAGTACGGGTGGTCGCCGCGCCCGAGCCACTGGAAGAAGCGTGAGCCGAGGAGTACGACGGCGAGGGTGCCGGCGCGGCCGTCCATGTACGGGGCCAGCCAGTCGAGTTCGTCCGCCGACTCGGGGCGGATCGTGATGGGCAGCTCCTGCCCGGCGAGGTACCAGCCGATCGCGGACGAGTACAGCTGTACGTCGCAGCCGTGGAGCCGGAAGCCGGAGTCGTGCAGGACGCGTTCGATCGTGAAGTTGCCGGAGCAGCCGACGTAGATGTCCTCGGCCTGCCCCCGCCAGGTGGTGGCGTGCTCGTGGATGATCGCGCGGAGGTCCGCGGGGATCGAGCCGTGGAACAACACTGCCTCCCCTGCGCGGACTTGATGGGAAGGACGCGGGTCCGGAGGGGCAGGGGGCTGACCTGCCGTGCCGGACCGCCGGGGAACCAGGAGGCGCGGGGGACGCCTGGAGGGATGGTTCCTTGGCTGGTCGGCTCCGCACCACATACCTGCGCGGACGCGTCCTCGAGCGCCGGGCCCGACTCGAACGGGCTCCTCCCCACCGGGGGCGGGGCGTGCTGCCAGGTGCACCACCGACGCGTGGCGGGGCTGATCAGGAAGATCATCCCGCCCACATTCGAACCGTATCAGACCGAGCATTGTCACAACACATGTAGAGGGTGCGTTGCCGCACCCTCTACATTCACCAGGCCCTAACAGTCCGATACGGCGGCCGTCATCGCTCCGGCGGGAGGAGGTCCAGCAGGCTCGGCGTACCCATGGGACACGCCTCAGGGATGACCCGCTTCACCTTCACCCTTGCCGACCCGGGACTGAACAGCTCCATCTGGCCCGGCACGGCCTGCTTCGACCGAGGCGGAGCCTCGAAGTCCTCCCGGCTCATCTCCACCCAGTTGGGCCTTCGCTTCCCGCTCACAGCAGGGTCCCCTGCTCATACCCGGGCCCGAGTGGGCCGAGTTCCCTGACCTTGGCGCCGGTCTTCTCCTGCCACCATGCGGCGAACATCCGCCGGTGACACCACTGGTCCGGCTTGGACAGATCCTCGAAGCACAGCAGCACCAGCCGCAGATCGCCGGCCGCGACCGCGATCTCCTGGAACCGGGCGGCGAAGAAGTCCACGCCGCGCCGGTCGAGTTGGGTGAGGTACGCCGCCTCGTACACCGGTCGCGCGGCGCCGAAGTAATCACGGCTCGGCGCGGCCTCCCGGACCTGGTGCTCCAGCGCGTACGGCAGGGTCCACCGCGGCGCCCCCAGGGTGATGCGCACCGGCACACCCATCGACGACTCGAAGCCCTGGTACCTATGCGTGAACAGCTCGAACATCCCTCTCCTTCATGCCGATTCCGTAGCGCCACCGCAGAGCGGACAGTCCGGGTCCGGCCCTTCCTCGTGGCCCTCGTCGCTATGGGTGTTCTCCCACCCGGCCAGCTCGTAGCAGTCGTCGCAGAGCCGCACGCCGAGCGCGTCCCGCGAGACGCTGCCGGAGCCGAACACGAGGCGACCCTCGCCGTCCACCGCGACCGTTCCACCGTCCGCGCCGCGCACCGGGTTCACCACCAACCGCCGGCCGCACACTCGGCACGGGATCTCGGCGGCGAGGGCGGCCGCCACCCAGGCCACGCCGGGAGCAACCACACCCGATGAGAGCAGCGCCGCGGCGCGCTCGGGCGGGAGCTCTCCATCCTCACTCAAGCCAACTGGCATCTCGTCTTCTTTCGCTTCCGATTCGAACAGGGCGACGTAACCAAAGTCTCGTCAATAACATTCTATCTTCAATCAGCCGCGCTCGCCAATATTCTTTTATCTTCAGGGGTTGCCGGGGCGCCCCACCCTCACCCCACGACCACCCCACCCCCCTGAACGCGAAACAGCCGGGACTCGCCCGGGTCCCGGCTGTCGCACGCTCATCCAGCAGCTCACGCGGCGGCCGCGAGCTCCGCCTCGTCGGGCTCCTCGGCGGCGACCTCGGCGATCTCGACCTCGCCCGGCTCCTCCTCGCCCTCGGCCTCCTCCGCGTCGGGCTCGACCTCCAGCTCCGGCCGGACCGTCAGCTGCTTCGCCTCGGACATCGCCTTCGCCTTCCGCAGCTTCTTCACCGCCTCGGCCGCCGCCTTGCGCACCCGCTCCACCGCGTCGAGATGCTTGCCGACCTCGCCCTCGAACAGCTCGGCCAGCTCCGACGGCGTGAGCTTCGCCAGCTCGTCCAGCAGCGTCCCGGCGCGCTCGACCTGGTCCACCTTGGACTTGGCCTGATTGCGCTCCTTGACCTTGTCCTCCTTCTCCTTCTCCGACAGCTCCTTCTCGGAGAAGAAGCCCTCCTGGTTCTCCTTCATCCGCAGGGCCTGCGCGAAGGTGGAGGCATCGGTCTCGGTCCTGAAGTCGCCCTTCATGTACCGGGTGACGGCCACCTTCTGGTTTGCCGGCGTGAGCTTCGACAGGTACCAGGCGAAGTCGGCCTTGATCTTGCCCTCGGCGACGAGCTCCGCGATGTCGGTGGTGAGATTGAGCAGGTCCATCCGCCACTTCACGTAGTCGACGGTCTTGCCGAACATCTCCGCGATGCGCTCGGCCTGGTAGCCGAACCCGACCAGGTCCGCGTACGCCTGCGCCTCCTCCATGAGGGTCATATCCGCGCGGCCAATGTTCTCCGAGATGCCCATGATGAACGCGTTCTCGTCGTCCACGCTGGCGACGACCTTCGCCTCGATGGTGGCGGCGCCCTCGACCAGGTGCATGGCCCGCCAGCGACGCTCGCCCATCACGATCTGGAACTTGTCGCCGGCCGGGCGGACCACGATCGGCTGGAGCTGGCCGACCGTCCGGAACTGGGCCGCCAGCTCCTCCAGCTTGGCCCCGTCGAAGAACTTGCGGGGCTGGTCCGGGTTGGGCTCGATCTCCGCGAGCGGGATCGCGATGACCTGGATGTTCGCCTCGTTGACGCTCATGTCGCCGACTCCTCGCAGTCTCGTTTCTCGCAGGATGGGTTCCTGTGAGGTGATGACTAAATACTATGATCAAGCAATCTTGACCGTCAAGTATTTTTGATACTTGATCGACGGGAGTGCGGCGATCACGCGAGACCGGGTACGCAGGAGCCCCGACCGCCCGCAACGGGGCGACCGGGGCTCGAACCTCGGCGTAGTTACCTAGACATCCCTACTCTTCCTCGACACATGTTCACCCCACACCTTCGGGATCAACCTCCACGTCCGCCCCCATCAGTACCTTGAGGATCTCCTCGTCGAGCCAGCCACTCTCCCCAAGTGACTCCGCATCCGCGAGTCGATCCCCCTCGCCCCAGTCGGTTCCGCCGACCGCCCGCGACGAGTCGCGCCGGTTCATGCTCCTCCCCTGAGCCATGGCGCAGGCGTACTCCTGCCGCACCCCCTGTTCACCCTCCGCGGGACGCCAACAAGGCGCACCACGAGGGGTGACGAGTCGGTCCACGGAGAGCGAGATCGCCAGCGTATGCGGGGTTACCCGTCAGTGCAAACAAATGTGCGAACAATAGCGGGTTGGTCCAGCAGGTTCAGACACTGTGATCCGATCCCAAAGCGCGACCTCAGCGCCAGCTAATTTCGAAGCGCGACTCGTCGAACCGTCGCGAGCCCCGCACGGTCGCCGGTCCGACCCGGACCTCCCGTACGACTAGCTGGACGAGGTTCCGTCGCTGCTCGCGTCCCGCGATCTCGTTCCACCAGGTCTCGACGCCCTCGGGGGTCAGCTCTGGCAGCTCCTCAAGAGCCTTGCCCCGACGCGCTACCGCCATCGCCCCTGCTCGCTTCTCCTCCAAGGCCGCCTTCGCCGCCTTGAACTCCCCCAGCGTCAGATCCCTAGCTCCGTACGCCGCCGCTAGCTCCTCCTTGTGCTTCGGCAGCCCCTTGAGGAATCGCTCCGCCTCCTGGGCCTCGGCAGCGAACCGGTCACGGATCGCCGCCAGGCGCTTGAGCTGTGCCGGGCTCGCCAGGCGGGCGACAACCCGTTCCCCGACGTACTCGTCCAGCGGCTCGGCGGAGATCCGCACCTTCCCGCAGCCCTCGGTCTCGCAGACATACCCCCGCCCGCCGTTCGCTGTAGACCGGGACACGAGAGGCTTCTTGCACAACCCGCAGGTTCCCGCACCGCCCGACAGGTAGTGGACGTGCTTCGGCTTGGTGCCCTGCCCCTTCTTGTTCTCCTGGAACAGCTCGCGCAGTGCATCAAACGTCTCGCGGTCGACCAATGGCGCCGCCGGCCCCGGGACCAGCTCTCCCTCCGCGTTCTCCCTGAGGCCGGCGATCGCCGGGTTCTGAAGTCGGCGCCGTAGCGTGGTCGGCGCCCACGGCTTCCCGGAGACCGTTGGCCCCGCGTTCTCCGTCATCCACTCCGCGGTCTCCGCGAGCGTCTTCTTCTCTTCGAGGAGGCGCCTGGCCGCCGCCACCAAGTGCGCGGCCTCCTCGGGGACGGCAGTCACCCCGTCCGTCTCGTGGCCGTATGCCCTCATGCCCTCTCCAGCCCCATATCCCCCGGTGTAGCCCATACGGTATGCGAAGGCGCAGCACTGTCAGCCCGACATGTGAGCTGCGCCACCGATGGGCTGCCTGCTTAAATTCAATGTGCAGTGCGCAGTATGTCAACCTGTAGCCAGCCTGCAACCGGTGCCGGTCAATCTGGCCAGATAACCCGCAGGTCACTGACCAGCGACGGGCTGGTCTGCAAACCAGCCCGGACGAGCATGGTCAGCGTGGCTGCGTCAGGGAACAGCGGACTGAGGCACCACGGCTCGCAGCGCGGGGCAGCGGCGTGTGGGGCCCTGACGGCTCAGGGGCACGCCGAGACCGCCAACGACGGACCAGCTACGGCCGGAAGATCTCAATCACGGAAACAAACCGTCGCCAGTTGGCGCCGAAGGCCACGATTGCCGAGAGAAGTCCCACTCCAGCGATCACAGCCCAGGCCGCGGCGTCGGGTACTTCCCATAGTGCAACCGCGACAGCCGCCCCCAGAACCATCAGAGTCGCTGCCGCGAGCCGCACGAGCTCGAAGTCGCGGACCGGCTTGTGCTGCTCTGTGATGCTCTCGGGCAGGAGCGCGCCGATACGGCATGTGGCACCACTGGCGGCTATGCGCACAAGAAGTCCCGCTAGATCTTCCAGGGCTGCCGCTTGGTGGGCGCAATCTATCCGGGCCTCGGCCGCTCGCAGCTCAGCAGCGACCTGGCCAGCATGTCGGCGCAGCGCGGCCTTCCTCGACCGGCGCCCAAACGCCACGGTCCGCTGCGTGCGACGTGCGCGGAAGACAGCCCGCTCAACCGAGCGGATGGAAACCGAGGCAGCTCGGAGCGCTTGAGGTCGGTTGCTGCCTCCTGCTGCTGCGGCGACACTGGCACAGGCCGCGATCGCTCCGGCGCAGGCTGCCACCAGTTGGAAGTGGCGCACCTGGCGTCGTGCCCCGATGAGGGGGATCAGCGAGTACAGAGGCAGCCAGAAGAACAGTACGCCCGCTACTGGGGCGAGCGGCCTACCGTCGACGTACTTAGCCGTGATCATCATGGCGAGTCCGTAGGCCAGGGCGGCCAGAGCAAATCGCTGAGCCAGCGCTCGCCCCTCCCACAGGTGGTAGTGGCGCAGGGCAGCACGCAAATGCAATGGCAGCGTGAGCCATCGGAAGCCCAGGGCGTGCAGATTGTCCTGCATGGCGTCGACCATGGCGTCTGCGCGCTCGGAGCGCAGCCGACGCCATGCACGTAAGGGGTGGCGTATGAGCATACGCGGTCACCAGCTACCGGTGAGCCAGTGTTCGCGGTGTGGTCTGCGCAGTCTCGCGCCTACGGTCGTGTCCATGTTCAAAGGATCGTACCGGCGCCTGTGAAGAGCACAGCCACGGCAAGGAGTTGGCTGTTTCCATGACGGAACGAGCCTGCCTTGACTACGGCTCCAAGAGGACTCGCATAGGACGTCCTCCACCTCGGCTCGAAGTCCTTCAGCTCAGACAGCTGCTCAAGCACGTCCGCCGTCGTCCCCCTGCCATCGCCCGTCAGCGATCGCGCTCGAAGCAGCTGACGGGCGATCAGGCCATTCGCTACTCCGGTCGCATCCCCAACTCCCGCCACAACTCCGCCGTGCGCACGCGCAGCTTGTTGCCGACGCGCAGGACCGGTACCGGGAAGTCGCCGTCGCGCACCATCCGGTACGCCACAGTCCGACCGACGCCGAAGGCTCGGCCGGCGGTCTCGACGTCGACCGTCACGGGAAGTGACAGAAGTTCGTCGCGTGTCATCGGTTCACCGCCGATCGGTCCGAAATGCCCGTGGCCTGAACCCGCATAGAGGTGCTCCTCATCTCCCCCGCACGCTCCGGCCGGAGCCTAAAGTCCCTGGCACCGCGCGGACAAGGCAGTTAGGCTCCGGCACTTTTTGGCATGAGAAGGGGGCTCGACGCATCCATGAGCGTCACCACGTACAAGCGCTGTTACTGCACCGGTCCACGCGTCGACCGCAAGGGCAACCCCGTCGTCGACGCGGACGGCAACCCGGTCATCGGCGACGTCGGCGACAGTTGCCCGAAGCTGAAGCAGTCCACGCACGGCTCCTGGTACTTCTACTTCTCCATTCCGAGGCCCGGGAAGGACGCCGAGAAGGTGCGTCGCGGTGGCTTCTCCACCAAGACGGACGCGAAGAACGAGGGCATGCGCCTCTACAACGAGGCGACGAACGAGGGCATCGACGTCAACTCGAAGGAGACCGTCGAGCAGTACCTCCGCCGCTGGCACCAGGCGCAGGCCGGCCTCAAGCGGTCCACCCGCACCAGCTACCTCGGGCACATCGAGAACCACCTGGTCCCCCACCTCGGCGGGATCAAGCTCACCGAGCTCCGCGCCCACCACATCGACGCCATGTTCCAGGCGATCCGCGAGGCCAACGAGCGGCGCCAGGCGGACCGACTGCGCGTCCTCCAGCTCCAGGTCCTGCGCGACGAGGCCCACACCCGCTGGAAGGCAGCGCCACAGCCGCACGGCGGCGTACGCAAGCGCGCCGAGATCCGCGCCTTCCGCGCCCGCCTCAAGGCCGAGTGGCACCGCGCCAACGCCGAGCTGCGCGAAGCGCGGAAGGGCACCTCACACCGAAGGGACACCAACGTCGCCACCCAGCACCGCATCCGCGCCACCCTCTCCAGCGCGCTCACCGACGCCGTACGCCAGCGGCTCATCACCACCAACTGGGCGCAGCTCGTCTCGATGCCGTCCCGTAAGCGGCCCAAGGCGCTGATGTGGACCGACGCCCGCGTTGCCGAGTGGCGGCGCACCGGAGTCGTCCCCTCCCCCGTCATGGTGTGGACGCCCGAGCAGGTCGGCCGCTTCCTCGACCACGTCGCCGAGGACCGGCTCTTCCCGCTGTGGCACCTGATCACCTTCCGGGGTCTTCGGCGCGGCGAGGCGACCGCCATCCCCTGGACGGAGGTCGACCTCGATCAGGGCTTCATCAACATCACCGAGCAGATCGTGGCCGTCTCGTACGAGCCGTACTCCGACACCCCCAAGGCCGACAGCGAGCGCACCATCGTCCTCGACGAGACGACCCTCACCCTTCTCCGGGAGTGGAAGGTCGCGCAGGACCGGGAGCGGGAGGCTCTCACCGCGCAGGGGAAGTGGGTCGAGACCGGGCGCGTCTTCACGACGGAGGACGACGGCTCCACCTACCACCCCGAGTGGATCAGCCGCCGCTTCCGGCGCCTCGCCAAGGACGCCGGCCTGCCGCCCGTCCGGCTGTTGAGTCGGCCCGGGGCGCGGTGCCGGGATTGCTCCCGGTCCGTTTCCCCGGACCGCTCGCCGAACCCGCCGTACCGATCTCTCGGTAACGGG
>NZ_JBHYMF010000034.1:0-51524 GCF_042742855.1 Streptomyces sp. NPDC058877
CGCTCCCTCAACCCCGCAAGATCATCGCGCCCAACGGCCACGGTCCTCGTAACTCCCACTGATCGCGGGTGTTGCGAGGACCGTTAGAACCCAAGGTTCGTGCGGGGCCCCTCCGTTTCTTCCGGCGCCCCGGCCGGCAGGAGGAGACGCCCCCCTTGCGGGCGGGGCGCACCCGCCGGCACCGGCCCGTCCGTACGACGAAGGGCCCCCGCTCCGGCTCGGAGCGGGGGCCCTTCGTGCTGCTCGGTGCTGCGCGGGTCAGCGCCAGCTGTGCGGGGCGCGGAAGCCCGACTGGCGTTCCAGGCGTCGCCATCCGGCCGTGGAGCGGCCGTGGTGGGCGGCGGCCGGCTCGGGCTGTGCGGCGGCGCGGGCGAGGAGGACCGCGGTGATGGCGGCGAGCTCCTCGGGGTCGGCCTGGCCCTTCTCGACGCGGAGGAGGTTGTTGGTGGCAGTGGTCACGTGGATGACTCCTCTTACTGAGGCGGGTTGCCGTGCTTGCGGGACGGCAGGTCGGCGTGCTTGGTGCGGAGCATCGCGAGGGACCTGATGAGTACCTGGCGGGTGTCGGCGGGGTCGATGACGTCGTCGACCAGGCCGCGCTCGGCCGCGTAGTACGGGTGCATCAGCTCGGCCTTGTACTCCTTGACCATGCGGGCGCGCATGGCGTCGGGGTCCTCGGCCTCCGCGATCTGCTTGCGGAAGATCACGTTGGCGGCGCCCTCGGCGCCCATGACCGCGATTTCGTTGGTGGGCCAGGCGTACGTCAGGTCGGCGCCGATGGACTGCGAGTCCATGACGATGTAGGCGCCGCCGTAAGCCTTGCGCAGGATCAGGGAGATCCGGGGCACGGTCGCGTTGCAGTACGCGTACAGCAGCTTCGCGCCGTGCCTGATGATTCCACCGTGCTCCTGGTCGACGCCGGGAAGGAAGCCGGGGACGTCCAGAAGGGTGATGATCGGGATGTTGAAGGCGTCGCACATCTGCACGAAGCGGGCGGCCTTCTCGGAGGCCTCGATGTCGAGGACGCCGGCCAGCGACTGGGGCTGGTTGGCGACGATGCCGACGACCTGGCCGTCGAGCCGCGCCAGGGCGCAGATGATGTTGCGGGCCCAGCGCTCGTGGACCTCCAGGTAGTCGCCGTCGTCGACGAGCTCCTCGATGACCTTGTGCATGTCGTACGGACGGTTGCCGTCGGCGGGCACCAGGTCCAGCAGGACGTCGGAGCGGCGGTCGGCGGGGTCCTCGGAGGCGACGGTCGGCGGGTTCTCGCGGTTGTTCTGCGGGAGCATCGACAGGAGGTAGCGGACCTCGGCGATGCAGGTCTCCTCGTCGTCGTACGCGAAGTGCGCGACGCCCGAGGTCTCGGCGTGGACGTCGGCGCCGCCGAGGCCGTTCTGGGTGATCTCCTCGCCGGTGACGGCCTTGACGACGTCGGGGCCGGTGATGAACATCTGCGAGGTCTCGCGGACCATGAAGACGAAGTCGGTGAGGGCAGGGCTGTAGGCCGCGCCGCCGGCGCACGGGCCGAGCATCACCGAGATCTGCGGGATGACGCCGGACGCCCTGGTGTTGCGCTGGAAGATGCCGCCGTACCCGGCCAGGGCGCTGACGCCCTCCTGGATGCGGGCCCCGGCACCGTCGTTGAGGGAGACCAGCGGGGCACCGGCCGCGATGGCCATGTCCATGATCTTGTGGATCTTGGTGGCGTGCGCCTCGCCGAGGGCACCGCCGAAGATCCGGAAGTCGTGCGCGTAGACGAAGACGGTGCGGCCCTCGACGGTGCCCCAGCCGGTGATGACGCCGTCGGTGTAGGGCTTCTTCGCCTCCAGGCCGAAGCCCTGGGCGCGGTGCCGGCGTAGCTGCTCGACCTCGTTGAAGGAACCAGGGTCGAGCAGCAGCTCGATGCGCTCGCGCGCGGTCAGCTTGCCCTTCGCATGCTGGGCCTCGGTCGCGCGGTCACTCGGGCCGCGCAGCGCCTGCTCGCGCAGGACGTGCAGCTCGGCCACACGGCCACGGGCGTCAGCGGGCTCGCTCGGGATCTGGTCCACAACGGTCATGTGACGACCCTACGAAGTCAGACAAGAAAACCCCGCCGTCGACTCCGTACAGTCTCGCGTGTCGAATCCTGGTGGGGCCGGACAGAACGCGGACCCGGTCAGAGTGAGTCAACAGTCAGACACCCCCCGTGTTTATGGGGTTCCCACATAGACCTGGGGGAGACCCCTGCATCCGCGGGTCGCGCCGCGCCCTCCGGGAGGGCGATCCGCGGGCGCAGCGCGGTTCCGGCGGCGAGCACCTCCACCGGGGCCCTGGCGGAGCGCCCTCCGGGCCGGATGGCTCCCGGCCGACCCCCGCACCCCTCCCGCTCGGGAGGGCCCGGGCGGCATGCGCAACGAGGTGGCGGCGTCGCGGGGTCCCGCGCGCCCGAGAGGGGTTCGAGAGCCCTCTCGATGGATGTTGAATATTGAACGGAATAGGGCTACAGTCGTTCTCGTTGAAGGTTCAACAAACACCGACAAGGAGCATGTCATGGGTTTCTTCGGCCGCAAGAACAACGAGTCCGCCGTCGCCACCGCCACCCTTCCGGTCGACCCGGCCCTGGCCGCCCTGACCGGCGACTACACCATTGACCCCGCGCACAGCAGCATCGGCTTCACCGTCCGCCACGCCATGGTCACCAACGTCCGCGGCACCTTCGCCGAGCACGAGGGCGCGCTGAAGCTCGACGGCTCGAACCCCGGCGCCTCCACCGCCTCCATCGACGTCAAGATCGCCTCCGTCGACACGGGCATCGGCGACCGCGACGGCCACCTGCGCAGCGGCGACTTCTTCGACGCCGAGCAGTTCCCGCTGATGAGCTTCCGCTCCACGAGCGCCGAACAGCTCGGCGGCGACAAGTACCGGATCACCGGCGACCTCACCATCAAGGACGTCACCAAGCCGCTCTCCATCGACCTGGAGTTCAACGGCAGCGCCACCGACGTCTACGGCAACGAGCGCGTCGGCTTCGAGGGCTCCGCCGAGATCCTCCGCTCCGCGTGGGGACTGACCTGGAACGCAGCCCTGGAGACCGGTGGCGTGATGGTCAGCGACAAGGTGAAGTTGAACTTCGACATCTCCGCGATCAAGAACGCCGCCTGACCTCCTCCGGCCGCCTCCGGCCACCGGACACACGAGCGCGCCCGCCCTCCGCGACCACGGAAGGCGGGCGCTCGGCGTCGTGGACGCCCGGCTCCGCGGCGCCCTCGACGTCGACCGGGGCGGGCCGGTCGCCCCGGACCCGGCGGGTCCGGACATGGCGCCGAAGCGGCGGCGGGTGCGGCCGTGCGCGGGGGCGCAGGTCGACTCGGCTGTCAGTGGGGGCCACTAGCGTCGCCCCCATGGAATTGCGTATCGACAGCGCCGTGTTGGCCGATGCCGTGGCCTGGGCCGCGCGGGTCCTGCCGGCCCGTTCTCCGATGCCCGTCCTCGGCGGCCTGCTCCTGGAGGCTACGGACGGCGGGCTGCGCGTCTCGGGCCTCGACCACGAGGCCTCGGCCCGCATCGAGGTCGAGGCCGACACGGTCGTCGAGGGCCGGGCGCTGGTCCTCGGCCGGCGGCTCCTCGACATCTGCAAGGTGCTCCCCCGGGGCCGCACCGGGCTCACCGTGGAGGGCGCCCGCCTCTCGGTGGCCTCCGGTGACGCCCGCTTCGGCCTCTCCCTGCTCCCCCTCGACGACTACCCCGCCGCGCCCGAGCTGCCCGGGATCATCGGCCTGGTGGACGGGGACGCCTTCGCCACCGCGGTCGGCCAGGTCGCCGTGGCGGCGGGCCGGGACGACTCGCTGCCCGTCCTCACCGGGACGAGGCTCGCCCTGGACGGCACCACGATGACGCTGGCCGCCACCGACCGCTACCGGTACGCGGTCCGCACCCTGAGCTGGAAGCCCGAGGGCGACGGGGCCACGGGGGTCGCCGACGTGGTCGTCCCGACCCGCCGCCTCACCGAAATGGCCCGCTCCCTCGCCGGGACCGGCACGGCACGCCTCGCGCTCGGCTCGGGCTCCCTCGGCTTCGAGGGAGCCGGCACCCGCACCACGACCCGGCTGCTCGACGGGCAGCTGCCCCGCCACGACAAGCTCTTCGCCCTCGGCGCCCCCTCTCTCGCGGTCACCGAGCGGGCCCCGCTGGCGGAGGCCGTCAAGCGGGTCGCGGTCGTGGCAGAGGGCGACGGTCCGGTCCAGTTGGCCTTCTCCCCCACGAGCCTCCACCTCCGCGCGGGCTGCGAGGACGACGTGGCCTCCCAGCTCCTCCCCGCCGCCCTCACCGGTGCCGAGTCTCTGACCGTCGCCTTCAACCCGGGCTACCTCCTGGACGCGCTGGGCTCGCTGGACTCGCCCGAGGTCCACTTCCACCTCCTGGGCCCCGGTCAGCGCGCCCTGTTGACGGACGGCCCGGACGCCACCCACCGCCATCTGCTGATGTCGGTGAAGCCGTCGCCCTGATCGGGGGCGGCCCCCCGCGGTCCGGGCCCGAGGCGCTCCCCGTGCGGGGCACCGGGCCCAGCGGCCCCTCGCGTCAGAAACCCCCGCCGTCGAATCCACCGCCGCCGCCGCCGAAGTCCCCGCCGCCGAATCCACCGCCGAAGTCGTTCGACCCGAAGCCGGACGAGTCGAACTCGGCACCGGAGAAGTCGCCGCCCTGGAAGCCCTCGAAGTCGGTGCCGCCGTACTCGGAGGCGTAGGCGGGGCTGGAGAGCATGGAGCCGAGCATGGTGCCCATGAGGAGGCCGGGGAGCATCCCGCCGCCGAAATAGCCACCTGCCCAGGGGCCGTAGGCGGGGCCGGCCTCCCAGTAGGGCCGGCGCCCGGTGTCCGTGTCGACGGTGCGGGCGGCGGGGTCGAGGCCGTCGTCCAGACGGGAGGCATCGGCGGCGCAGACGGGGACCTCTCGGGGGGCGCCGCCGCTCGGGGTCCAGGTCCGGTCGTCGACGGCGGGGCCGTGACGGGGGTCGAAGAAGCACGGGGGCCGGCGCTCCGGAAGCGGTCGGGACTCCCGGCGGGCGGCGAGGACGGCGAGGGAGAAGCGCCCGTCCTCCAGGGCTCGGGTGACCTCGCGGACCTCGTGCGGGCGGGCCACCGCCCCCATGAGGGACTTGGACCGGTCGTACGAGTCGAGGGCGCGTTCGTAGTCGCCGCGCATGGCGTCGTCGGCGCCGGCCTCGGCCGGGTGGAAGTCCAGGCGCTCCAGTTCCTCGCCGAAGGCGGTGATGTCCTCGTCCACGACCACCCGGAGCCGGTCGAGGGCGGCGCGCTCCTCGGCCTCCTTGCGGAGCCGGTTGCGCCGCACCACCGCGTAGGCACCGGCGCCACTGACGGCGAGGACCGATCCGAGCGTCACGAGTGCGGCGACCGGAACCCCGGAGTCCGTACCGACGGAACCCCAGGAGGCGGGGGCGGAACCGCGGAGGGTGGGCAGGGCCTGATCGGCGAAGTCGTTCAGCTCGGTGGCGGCATCGACGCCCGGCTGGCGCACGGCGGTGACGAGGTTCTGCACGGCCTGCTCGGACATCACCGAGGGGTCGGCGCCCGCGTTGAAGCCGTCGCCGAGGCGGATCGCGTACAGGCCGGTGATCCCGGTCCGGGTCCGCAGGTCCTGCAGCAGCCCTTCTGGCGGGAACTGCTCGTTCGCCGGCAGCACCGCCATGAAGAGCGGTTTGTTCGCGTCCTTGATCTTCTGCGCGAGCGCGTCCGCATCGGCCCGGGAGAGTTGGTCGGCGGCGCCGGGGTCGACGTACACCGGGCCCTGTTTGAGGGCGGCGGCCACGTCGGGGACGCCCGTGGCCCTGGCGACCGCGAGGGGCGCCAGGGCCAGGAGCAGGAGGAGTACCAGCCCGCCGAGGGCCGACCCCGTGGACATCGCCCTGGTCCTCATGAGGTGAAGCTACCCACATCCGGGCAAAACACGCATAACCGGACGGTACGAGGTCACTCCGCGGGGTCCACACCGGCCCGCAGCAGACCGTAGGTGAAGGCGTCCTCCAGGGCCTGCCAGGACGCCGCGATGACGTTCTCGGCGACGCCGACCGTGGACCACTCGGCGTTGCCGTCGCTCGTGGTGACCAGGACGCGGGTCGTGGACTCGGTCCCGTGGCGTCCCTCCAGGATGCGGACCTTGTAGTCGACCAGCTCGAACTTGGCGAGCTGCGGGTAGATCCGCTCCAGGGCCACCCGCATCGCCCGGTCCAGGGCGTTGACCGGACCGTTGCCCTCCGCCGTGGCGACGATCCGCTCGCCCTTGGCCCACAGCTTGACGGTGGCCTCGTTGGCGTGGGTTCCGTCCGGACGGTCCTCGACGATCGCGCGCCAGGACTCCGTGCGGAAGTAACGACGGGCCCGCCCCTCGGCCTCCTCGCGGAGCAACAGCTCGAAGGAGGCGTCCGCGGCCTCATAGGTGTAGCCCTTGAGCTCGCGCTCCTTGACCCGCTCCACGACCCGGCCGATGAGTTCCCGGTCGTCGCCCAGGTCGACGCCGAGCTCCTTGCCCTTGAGCTCGATGGAGGCACGGCCGGCCATGTCGGAGACGAGCATCCGCATGGTGTTGCCGACCAGCTCGGGGTCGATGTGCTGGTAGAGGTCGGGGTCGACCTTGATCGCGGAGGCGTGCAGACCGGCCTTGTGGGCGAAGGCGGAGACGCCGACGTACGGCTGGTGGGTGGAGGGGGTCAGGTTGACGACCTCGGCGATGGCGTGGGAGATGCGGGTCATCTCCGCGAGGGCGCCCCCGGGCAGCACCCTCTTGCCGTACTTGAGCTCGAGGGCCGCGACGACGGGGAAGAGGTTGGCGTTGCCGACCCGCTCTCCGTAGCCGTTGGCGGTGCACTGGACGTGGGTGGCGCCCGCGTCGACGGCGGCGAGGGTGTTGGCGACGGCGCAGCCCGTGTCGTCCTGGGCGTGGATGCCGAGGCGGGCACCGGTGTCGGCGATGACGGTCGAGACGACCGCCTGGACCTGGGCGGGAAGCATGCCGCCGTTGGTGTCGCAGAGGATGACGACGTCGGCACCGGCCTCGTGCGCGGCGCGGACCACCGCCTTGGCGTAGTCCGGGTTCGCCTTGTAGCCGTCGAAGAAGTGCTCGCAGTCGACGAAGACCCGACGCCCCTGGGAGGTCAGGTGGGAGACGGTGTCCCGGACCATCTCCAGGTTCTCGTCGAGGGTGGTACGCAGGGCGAGTTCCACGTGCCGGTCGTGCGACTTGGCGACGAGCGTGATCACCGGGGCACCGGAGTCGAGGAGCGCCTTGACCTGCGGGTCCTCGGCGGCCTTGCCGCCCGCCCGACGGGTGGCACCGAAGGCGACGAGGCGTGCGTGCTTGAACGCGATCTCCTGCCGGGCGCGGGCGAAGAACTCCGTGTCGCGCGGGTTGGCGCCGGGCCAGCCGCCCTCGATGAAGCCCACGCCGAACTCGTCGAGGTGCCGGGCGATGGTCAGCTTGTCCGCGACGGTGAGGTTGATGCCTTCACGCTGCGCCCCGTCGCGCAGCGTCGTGTCGAAGACGTGGAAGCTGTCGTCGGGGCGGGGGCCCTCGGCGTTCTCCGTGGTCATGGCTGTGATGGCTCCTGTCGGATGTGGGTCCGGAAGGTATGGATCCACTTGCCCCCATTCTCACGCGCCGTCCGTTTCCGGCACGGGTGGGGCCGGAAAACGAAAAAACCCCTCGCGGGTGCGAGAGGTCTGCGCGCGGGTCTGGGGCACGGTGTCCACTGCCGCGGGGTTGTTCCGCGATTCAGTGGCCACTGCGGACCGGCGCGCCGCTGCCGATAATCATCGTGGTAGCGAGCACGCCGGAAGTCTGTCACAGGTCGGACGCGACCGGGACGGCGGTCTCACGATACGGGCAGACGATCTCGCCCCCGGCCGACCGGATCGCGCCCCGCGGCACCCACCCGGGACAGGTCGGCGTCCCGGGTCTCCCGCATCGTGAGGTAGACGACCAGGGACACGGCGGAACAACCCGCCACGTACCAGAAGAAACCCGACTCGACCCCGGCGTCCTTGAACCAGAGGGCCACGTACTCGGCGGTGCCGCCGAAGAGGGCGTTGGCGACCGCGTACGGGAGGGCCACGCCGAGGGCGCGGACGCCGGTCGGGAAGAGCTCGGCCTTCACACAGGCGTTGATCGAGGTGTAGCCGGTGACGACCACGAGGGCGAGGAGGGAGAGGCCGAGGGCCGGCCAGAAGGAGCCCGCGTGCCGCAGCATCGTCATGATCGGCACGGTGAGGAGGGTCGAGCCGGCCGCGAAGGCGACGAGGAGCGGACGGCGGCCGATCCGGTCGGAGAGCCGGCCGGCGAGCGGCTGGAGGCAGGCGAAGACGGCCAGGGCACAGAAGGAGACCAGGGTCGCGGTCTGTTTCGGGAGCCCGGCGGAGTTCGCGAGGTACTTGGTGAGGTAGGTGGTGTACGTGTAGTACGCCACGGTCCCGCCCATGGTGAGCGCGAGGACGAGGAAGGCCTCCCGCCGGTGCGCCCACAGCGCCCGGAGGGTGCCCTGTCGACCGGGAGCGACGCCGCGCCCGGCGGCCTCCTCGTACACCTCGGTCTCCAGCATGGTGCGGCGCAGGTAGAAGACGACGGCGGCGCCGAGGGCTCCGACCGCGAACGGGACGCGCCAGCCCCAGGAGTGCAGGGCCCCGGCGGAAAGGGTGTGTTGGAGGGCCAGCAGCAGACCGAGCCCGAAGAGCTGGCCGACGGTCATCGACACGTACTGGAAGCTGGACGCGAAGCCGCGGTGGCGCGGCGCGGACGCCTCGGTGAGGTAGGTCGCGCTGGCCGCGTACTCGCCGCCGACGGAGAGGCCCTGGAGGAGGCGGGCGACCAGGAGGACGACGGCGCCGCCGTAGCCCGCGACGGCGTAGGTCGGCGCGGCGGCGATCAGGACGGCGGAGGCCGACATCAGGGTGACGGTCAGAGTGAGCGCCGTCTTGCGCCCCTTCCGGTCGCCGACCCGGCCGAGGAGCCAACCGCCGACGGGGCGCATGAAGAAGCCGACGGCGAAGATGCCGGCGGTGTTCATCAGCTTGGCGGTTTCGTTTCCCTCGGGGAAGAAGGCGCCCGCGAAGTAGGGGGCGAAGCTGGCGTAGACGAACCAGTCGAACCACTCGACCGCATTGCCCGCGGAGCCGGCCCAGATCTTCTTCCCGTGCTCTCGTCCCATGGGCAGGACGGTGCCGGACCGCTTCCGCGGGCCACAAGGCCGTGCCGGCAACGATCGGGAGTACTTGCGTGCCTTATGGTCGCGAGAGCAGTGTTTCGGTGATGAACTCGCCCACGTGGTCGAGGACTTGGTCCCTTCCGGTGCCGGGGATGCCGACAGCGACGTGCACGCTGAAACCGTCGAGCAGGGCGCGCATCCGGGTGGCGAAGCGGTCGGGGTCGACCGCCCGGAACTCCCCGCGGGACACCCCTTCGGCGAGGATCGCCACGAGGTCCCGGTGCCAGGCGCCTTCGATGGCGGCCTGCCGGGCGCGGGCGTCGCCATCGGCGTTCTGGGACCGGTTCCAGACCTCCAACCAGAGCGTCCAGTGCGGATCGCGGGGCCCTTGGGGCACGTACACGTCGACGTAGCCGTCGAGCCGGTCCCGCGCCGTCCCGGGACGGGACAGCAGGGCACTCCGCTCGGCACCGAGTCGCCCCTCGCTCCACTCCAGGGTCTGCAGCAGCAGCTCGTCCTTGGTGCGGAAGTAGTACAGCAGGTGCCCGCTGCTCATCCCCACCTGCCGGCCCAGGCCGGCCATGGTGAGCCCGTCGAGCCCGCGCTCGGCGATGGTGTCCATGGCCGCGGCGAGCACGTCCTCCCGGGGCGGGGCTGCCTGGTGGCGACGGCGGGGGTGGGACCGCGGGCTGCTGCTCTGACTCACCCGTATGTTCTACCCCACCCCGCCGTCGCGCTCAGACCCGCGGCTGCTGCTGCGTGATGCAGTGGATGCCGCCGCCGCCCGCGAAGATCGTGCGGGCGTCGACCAGGACGACCTCGCGCTCAGGGAAGAGCCGGCGGAAGATCTCGGCGGCCAGCTCGTCGTGGGGGTCGTCGAAGGCGCACAGGACGACGCCGCCGTTGCACAGGTAGTGGTTGATGTACGAGTAGTCGACCCAGTCGCCCTCCTCGTCCTTGAGCACGGTCGGGGCCGGGACCTCGACGACCTCCAGCGGCCGGCCCTGGGCATCGGTCTGGCCGCGCAGGACGTTCACGTACATCCGGGAGCGCTCGTAGTCGGGGTGGGTCGGGTCCTGCTGGCTGTGGACCAGGACGGTGCCGGGACGGGCGAAGGCGGCGACGATGTCGACGTGGCCCTGGGTGCCGTAGAGGCCGTAGTCACCGGCGAGGCCGTGCGGGAGCCAGATCGCCTTGGTCGTGCCGAGCCGCGCGTGGACCTCCTTCTCGACCTGCTCGCGCGTCCACTCGGGGTTGCGGCCGGCACCGAGCTGGACGGTGTCGGTCAACAGCACCGTGCCCTCGCCGTCGACGTGGATCGCACCGCCCTCGTTCACCAGCGGGGAGGACAGCACGGGGACCCCCGCGACGTCCGCGACGTGCCGGGCGATCTTGGAGTCGTGTTCCCAGCGGGCCCAGTCCTGGGCGCCCCAGCCGTTGAAGACCCAGTCCACCGCAGCGAGCTCGGTGCCGTCCGTGACGAAGGTCGGCCCGATGTCCCGCATCCAGGCGTCGTCGAGCTCGCGCTCCACGAGGTCGACGTCCGCGCCGAGGAGTTCCCGGGCCGACGCGGCGTCGCCGGGGGCGACGACCATCGTCACCGGCTCGAAGCGGCGGACGGCACGGGCCACCGCCGCCCAGGCCGTACGGGCCTCGGTGAGCTCCTCCTCGTTGGTGAAGGTGGGGTTGGGGCTGGGCCAGGCCATCCAGGTGCGCTCGTGCGGCGTCCACTCGGCGGGCATGCGGAAGGTCATGGGTCACGTCCTAGAGGAAGTAGAGGCGGTTGAGGGAGATGGACTCGGCTGCCTCGGAGCGGATCGGGGAACCGTCGAGCGAGACGAGGCCCGTCCGGCCGTCGACCTGCACGTCACCGACGCGGGAGTTGAGCCGCAGGTCGGCGGGGCCGATGCCGCGCGTGCCGCGCACGGCGACCCGACGGCGGCGGGTCGGCATGGCGTCGGATCCGAGGTCGACGGCGGCCTGCGCGACGAAGGCGACGGAGATGTCGGCGGCCGTGGCCCCGTGGGCACCGAACTGCGGCCCGAGGACGAGCGGCTCGCAGGTGTCGGTGGCGGCGTTCGGATCGCCCACGACCCCGTACGCGGGGAAGCCGGACTTCAGCACCAGCTGCGGCTTGGCGCCGAAGAACTCGGGCCGCCACAGCACGACGTCGGCGAGCTTCCCGACCTCGATCGAACCGATCTCGTGGGCGAGGCCGTGGGCGATCGCCGGGTTGATGGTGAGCTTGGCCATGTAGCGCAGGACGCGCGCGTTGTCGTCGTGCGCGCCGTCGCCCTCCAGCGGGCCCAGTTCGGCCTTCATCTTCCCGGCCATGGCGAAGGTCCGGCGTACGGTCTCGCCGGCCCTTCCCATCCCCTGTGCGTCGGAGGAGGTGATCCCGATCGCACCGAGGTCGTGCAGGACGTCCTCCGCTCCCATCGTCCCGGCCCGGATCCGGTCGCGCGCCATCGCCGCGTCACCGGGCAGGTCGGTCTTCAGGTCGTGGACGGAGACGATCATCCCGTAGTGCTCGGCGACCGCGTCGCGGCCGAAGGGCAGGGTCGGGTTGGTGGAGGAGCCGATGACGTTCGGCACGCCCGCCATCTTCAGGACGTTGGGGACGTGTCCGCCGCCGCAGCCCTCGATGTGGAAGGCGTGGATCGTACGGCCCTCCAGGACGCGGAGGGTGTCCTCCACGGACAGGCACTCGTTCAGGCCGTCGCTGTGCAGCGCCACCTGGACGTCGTGCTCCTCGGCCACCCTGAGGGCCGTGTCCAGGGCACGGGTGTGGGCGCCCATGTCCTCGTGGACCTTGAAGCCGGACGCCCCGCCCTCGGCGAGCGCCTCGACGAGGGGCGCCGGGTCCGAGGACGAACCCCGGGCGAGGAAGCCGATGTTGACCGGCCATGCGTCGAAGGCGTTGAAGGCGTGCTTGAGGGCCCAGGGCGAGTTGACGCCGACGCCCCACACCGGGCCGAACTCCTGGCCGATGACCGTGGTGACGCCGCTCGCGAGCGAGGCCTCCATGATCCGGGGGGAGAGCAGGTGGACGTGGGTGTCGACGGCTCCCGCGGTGGCGATGAGGCCCTCGCCGGAGACGATGGAGGTGCCGGTGCCGACGACCACGTCGACGCCGTCGAGGGTGTCGGGGTTGCCGGCGCGCCCGATGGCGTGGATGCGGCCCTCGCGGATGCCGACGGAGACCTTGCGGATGCCCTGCACGGCGTCGATCACCAGGACGTTGCTGATGACCACGTCACAGGTCTCGCGGACGGCGGCGGCCTTGAGGTGGAGCCCGTCGCGGGCGGTCTTGCCGAAGCCGGCGAGGAACTCGTCGCCGGGCTTCTGGGAGTCCGACTCGACCCGGACGACGAGCCCTGAGTCGCCCAGGACGATGCGGTCGCCGGCGCGGGGGCCGTGCACGGATGCGTACTCGTAGGGGTCCATCAGTCGTCCTCGATTCCCAGGTAGCCGCACGCCCGCGCCCTGCGCAGGGCTTCTTCCTTGGCGCCGGGCGCGTCCAGCGGGCCGTCGACCAGGCCCGCGAAGCCGATGGCGACGCGGGCGCCGCCGATCGGCAGGAGTCCCACCTCGGCCTCGCCGCCCGGGTCGAAGCGGAAGGAGGCACCGGCCGGGATGGCCAGGCGCATGCCGTAGGCGGCGGCGCGGTCGAAGTCGAGGCGCGGGTTCGCCTCGAAGAAGTGGAAGTGCGAGGTCACGCTGACGGGCACGGTGGCGGTGTTCCGCACGCTCAGCCGGACGGCGGGTTCCGGCTCTGGGTGCTCGGGCCCGGGCAGCAGTGCGCCCGGCGCCCCGTCCCCCAGGGCGCCTCCGCCGATCGGGTCGGAGACGACGGCGAGCCGCGAGCCGTCGTCGAAGACGGCCTCGACGTGGACCTCGGTGACCACGTCGGCGACGCCGGGCAGGACGTCGTCAGGACCGAGGACGGAGCGGGCCGCTTCGATCGCCTCGGCGAGTCGCTTGCCGTCGCGGGCCGCCTCACAGACGGTGTCAGCGATGAGCGCGGTCGCCTCGGGGACGTTGAGCCGCAGGCCGCGGGCCCGTCGGGCGCGGGCGAGCTCGGCGGCACCGAAGAGGAGCAGCCGGTCGCGTTCCGTGGGGGTCAGTCTCACTCCCCAAACACCTCCTGCAATTGCGACACGTTTGAGCAACACTCTAAATGTTAAGACGTGAGCTTCCAAGCATTGACGTCACCGACTGGCTTAGGCCACATTGAGCGCCGCTCTAAAAGTTCCGCCAGCCCCCGCAGGGAGTCCTCATGCCGATAGAACAGCGCGGAGTCGACACCATCCCCGAGGCCGAACGCACCAGCGGCCCCCGTGACCTCATCTCGATCCTGCTCGGTTCCAACCTCTGCCTGGGGGTGATCGTCTTCGGCTGGCTGCCGGTCTCCTTCGGCCTCGGCTTCTGGGCCTCGGTCACCTCCGTCGTCGCCGGCACCCTCGTCGGAGTCGCCGTCACCGCCCCGCTGGCGCTCATTTCGCTCCGCACCGCGACCAACCTCTCCACCTCCTCCGGAGCCTTCTTCGGCGTCCGCGGCCGACTGGTCGGCTCGGTGGTCGGCCTGCTGCTCTCCCTGGGCTACACCGCCCTGACCCTCTGGATCGGCGGCGACGTCATGGTGGGCACCCTGGCGCGCCTGGTCGGACTGCCGACCGGCGGCGCCGTCCACACGCTCGTCTACGCGTTCCTCGCCGCCTGCACCGTGGTCGGCGCGGTGTACGGCTACCGACTGCTGCTCCGGCTCAGCAAGGCACTCGCCATCGGCATGACGGTGCTCCTCGCCATCGGCCTGGTCGCCTACGCAGGGGACTTCACCACGGCGGCGGTGCCGGAGACCCCGTACCTGCTGGACTCATTCTGGCCGACCTGGCTGCTCTCGGCGGTGGCCGCGGGCCTCAGCGGGCCGGTCGCCTTCATCACCCTGCTCGGCGACTACACCCGCTACATCTCCCCGGAACGGCACGCCCCCCGAACCGTGTGGCGGGCCACCTGTCTGGGCCTGGTCGTGGGCCTGCTCGTCCCGCAGCTCTTCGGCACCTTCACCGCCCTGGCGGCCCGCGGCGGCCTCGACTACGCGGGCCCGCTCGTGGCCGCGTCCCCGGTCTGGTACCTCGTGCCGCTGCTGATCGCAGCCACCGCCGGCTCCGTCGGCAACGCCGGCCTGATGCTGTACTCCATGGGCCTGGACCTCGACGCGATCCTGCCGAAGGCCACCCGTGCGCGGGCCACCCTGGTGGTCGCCGCCGTGGCGACGGCCTTCGTCTTCCTCGGCCACTTCGCCTCGGACGCCCAGACGGCGATGACCTCGTTCGTCCTGCTGCTCACCGCGATCGGCACCCCGTGGGCGGTGATCACCCTGATCGGACACGCACGCTGCCGGGGCGCCTACGACCCCGAGGCGCTCCAGGTCTTCAACAACCGTTCCCGCGGCGGGATCTACTGGTTCTCGGCGGGCTGGCACCCGCGCGCCACCGCCTCCTGGGCCATCGGTGCACTGGTCGGGCTGGCCGCGGTGTCGACCCCGCTCTACGAAGGGCCGCTGCTCGCCCTGACCGGCGGGATCGACTGCAGCTTCGTGCTGTCGGGCATCGTCGGCGGAGTCCTGTACGCCGTCCTGACACCGAGCGGGGCCGGCGCGACGGCGGCGACGGTCGCGGAGCCCGTGGCCACGGCGGAGGAGCAGCGGGCCCCGGCCCGGGGCTGAACGTCCCCTCCCGGGGGCGCGGCCGGCCCCCGGACACGGGCAAGGGGCCTCTCGGAAGCCCGGGTCGCGAAGCGACCGGGATCCGGGAGGCCCCTTTGCGTCCGGCCTCCGCCGCCGCCGACACCGGGCGGCGGAGGCACGCGCCCTAGCCCAGTTCGTGCATCCAGCCGTGGACGTCCTCGGCCTTGCCCGTCTGGATGGCGAGCAGCGCCTCGCGCAGCTTCATCGTGACCTCGCCGGGCTCGCCGCCCGACTGCTGCCACTCGCCGCGGGCCGACTTGACGGTGCCGACCGGGGTGATGACGGCCGCGGTGCCGCAGGCGAAGACCTCGGTGAGGGTGCCGTTCTCGGTGTCGGCCTGCCACTGGTCGATGGAGACGCGGGCCTCCTCGGACTCGTAGCCGAGGTCCGCGGCGACCTTGAGGAGGGAGTCACGGGTGATGCCCGCGAGCAGCGAACCGGTGAGGGTCGGCGTGACGATCTTGTTGCCGTAGACGAAGTACAGGTTCATGCCGCCGAGTTCCTCGACCCACTTGTGCTCGACCGCGTCGAGGTAGCAGACCTGGTCACAGCCCTTGGCCGCCGCCTCGGCCTGCGCGAGCAGGGAGGCCGCGTAGTTGCCGCCGGTCTTGGCGTCGCCCACGCCGCCGGGGACGGCGCGGACGCGGTCCTCGGAGGCCCAGATGGAGACCGGCTTGACGCCGCCGGGGAAGTACGGGCCGGCGGGCGAGGCGATGACGACGAAGAGGTACTCGTTGGCCGGGCGGACGCCGAGGCCGACCTCGGTGGCGATCATGAACGGACGCAGGTAGAGCGAGTCCTCGCCGCCGTGCGCCGGAACCCACGCCTCGTCCTGCCGGACGAGAACGTCACAGGCCTCGACGAAGGTCTCGACCGGCAGCTCGGGCATGCCGAGGCGGTGGGCCGAGGCCTGGAAGCGGCGGCCGTTGGCATCGGGGCGGAAGGTGGCGACCGATCCGTCGGGGCGGCGGTAGGCCTTCAGGCCCTCGAAGATCTCCTGCGCGTAGTGCAGGACGTTCGTCGCCGGGTCCAGGGAGAGCGGGCCGTAGGGCACGAGCTGGGCGTCGTGCCATCCCCGGCCCTCGGTCCACCGGATGGTGACCATGTGGTCGGTGAAGTGGCGGCCGAATCCCGGGTTGGCCAGGATCGCCTCGCGCTCCGCGGCGGACAGCGGGCTGGAGGAGGGCTTGAGCTCGATCGTGGGCGTCGTCATGAGTGCGTGTCCTTCACCGGTTGTGTGGAGAGGACCGCGCGCGCGTACGCCGACGTCGGAGACTTCCGTCCCCGACGAAGCGGCGTCCGGGCATGCCCGTGTACCGCGGCCCCACGTTCGATTATCGCTCGCAGGGACCGGTGCGGGAAACGGGTGAACGCGGTCCGGGGTTCTGTGGAGTGCGTCCCGGGACCGCGTGGAGGACGGCCGCCGGGCGCTGGTGCGACCCGGCGGCTGCTGTCGTGTGTCAGTCGGCGCGGGTCAGCTCGCTACTCGCGCGGCGAGCGCGTCGCCGATCTGGCCCGTCGTGCGGGCCCGGTCGCCGCGCTCGGTGAGGTCGGCCGCGACGGCCGCCTCGACCCGGGCGGCCTCGGCCTCGTAGCCGAGGTGACGGAGCAGGAGGGCGACGGAGAGGACGGTGGCCGTGGGGTCGGCCTTGCCCTGGCCCGCGATGTCCGGCGCGGAGCCGTGCACCGGCTCGAACATCGAGGGGAACTCGCCGCTCGGGTTGATGTTGCCGGAAGCGGCGACGCCGATGCCGCCGGAGACGGCCGCGGCGAGGTCGGTGATGATGTCGCCGAAAAGGTTGTCGGTGACGATCACGTCGAAGCGGGCCGGGTCGGTGACGAGGAAGATCGTCGCGGCGTCGACGTGCAGGTAGTCGGTGGTGACCTCGGGGTACTCGGCGGCCACCTTGGCGAAGGTGTTCGTCCAGAGGTGACCGGCGAAGGTCAGCACGTTGTTCTTGTGGACCAGCGTCAGCTTCTTGCGCGGGCGGGCCTGGGCCCGGGCGAAGGCGTCCCGGACCACGCGCTCGACGCCGAAGGCGGTGTTGACCGAGACCTCGGTGGCGACCTCGTGCGGGGTGCCGGTGCGGATGGTGCCGCCGTTGCCCGTGTACGGCCCCTCGGTGCCCTCGCGGACCACCACGAAGTCGATCGCGGGCTGCCCGGCGAGCGGAGTGGCGACACCGGGGAGGAGCTTCGAGGGACGCAGGTTGACGTGGTGGTCGAAGGCGAAGCGGAGCTTCAGCAGGAAGCCCCGCTCCAGGACGCCGGAGGGGACCGACGGGTCGCCGATGGCACCCAACAGGATGGCGTCGTGCTTCTTGAGGGAGTCGAGGTCGGCGTCGGTGAGGGTCTCACCGGTGGCGTGGTAGCGCTTGGCGCCGAAGTCGTACTCCTGGGTCTCCAGCTTCACGTCCTGGGGAAGGACGGCCGCGAGGACCTTGAGGCCCTCGGCCACGACCTCCTGGCCGATGCCGTCGCCGGGAATGACTGCGAGATTGATGCTGTGAGACATGTCGGCACCCTACTCTTCGTCCCATCGTCTGACACGGCTTGTCCGCCATGTGGACGAAGCGCCATGTCGGGAACGGGTCAGCGGCCGGTGGAACCGCCGTTGTCGCGGCGGTCGAGGGCGCGCTGGAGGGCGGCGGCGGCGTTCTGCCGGGCCTCGTCACTGGGACGGTGGGCGGAGTGGCGGACGCGGCGGGCGGTCTGAGAGGCCATGGGGGATCGACTCCTTGAGATCAGTGGTGATCCGGGCGTGCGGAGATCAGTGGTGATCGAAGGTGCCGGAAGGGGCGGGGAGCGCCGTCGCAGGGGTTGCCTGCACGGGACGTCGCGCTCTCGACCGCCCTTCGCTCGATGGAGCGAGACGTTCGGCTTCTACAAAGCTAGGGCAGGCACCCTCATCTGTCTCCACAATTACTCGGACTTCCTACTATCTGAGACGGCGATCAGCCCACCCGCCCCCGCAGCTCGCGGATGAGCGCCCGCACGGCAAGGGATTTCGCCAGCTCGGGAGTGGTGACGTAGCCGACGGAGCGGGTCGGCCGTGCCGCGCCGAGATCGGTGACCTCCACCGAGGACGGCGCTCCGACCAGGGACAGTTCCGGCATCACGGCCATCCCGAAACCGCTGCTCACCATCGAGAGCACCGCCCCGTCGTCCTCGGCCTCCACCGTCGCCGCCGGCAGCCACTCCTGGGCGGCCCACCACTCCCGGGTGTACGAGGTGCAGTTCTCCGCCCAGTCGACCAGCGGCAGCGAGCGCGGAGCCGGGTGTCCGGCCGGATGGACGAGTGCGTACCCCTCGTCGAGGAGGACGCCCCCGACCAGTTCGGACGGCACCGGCGCACCGGTGCCGAGGGTCGCGATGCCGATGTCCGCCCGGCCGTCCAGGACTTCGCCCGCGGCGCCCGCCCCCACCTCCCGCACGATCCGGACCTCCGGCACGAGTTCGGGATGACGGGCCGCCAGTCGCTCCAGGGCGCCCGGCAGCAGATGGAGCGCCGCACTGCGGAAGGCGACGATCCGCAGCGGACCCGCGACGGCTTCGCCCCCGGCGCTGCGCACCTCCGCCCCCATCACCTCCAGCAGGCGCAGCACCCGTCGGGCGTGGGCCAGGGCCCGCTCGCCGGCAGCGGTGGGCACGGCGCCGTTCCGCCCGCGGTCGAAGAGGACGGCCCCGAGCTTGCGCTCGCTCGTCCGCACCGAACGGGAGACGGCGGACTGGGTCATGTCGAGGGCGACGGCGGCGGCCGAGAAGCCGCCCGTGCGGCCGACGGCAACGAGGACCCGCAGTTCGCGCGGCGCGAGATCGGTCATGGAGGACTCCCCACCTGGAGGTATGAGCAACTTTCATGGAACGGTCGGTTCCATGAAAGCAAGCCCCTGCCCGACCGCCGGATTCCTCCCTACGGTCTGCGGCATGACGAACGACACCATGATCACCGTCCAGCAGACCGCCCGGCCCACCGGCTTCCCCACCCCGGCCCAGTTCGCCTTCGTCGAGTCGCCGGTGCCGTCCCCGGAACCGGGCACCGCGCTCGTCGAGAACCTGCAGTGGTCCGTGGACCCGTACCACCGCGAGGCGATGGACGGCGATGAACTGTGGACCCTGAACTCCCCCATGGAGGGCCGCACCCTGGGGCGGGTGCTGGACTCCCGCGACCCGGCGCTGCGCCCCGGGGACCTCGTGCTGCACCGCAAGGGCTGGCGCACCCACGCCCTGGTCGAACCCGGCGGGACGCGCCCGGTCCCGGACTTCGGCCCCGGGGTGCCGCTCGCCGCGCATCTGAGCCTGCTGGGCGGTACGGGCCTGTCGGCCTATGTGGGCCTGACCCGGATCGCACGGCTCCAGCCCGGCGAGGACCTCTTCGTGTCGGCGGCCGCGGGCGGGGTGGGCACGGCGGCGGGGCGGCTGGCCCGCCTGCTCGGCGCGGGCCGACTGGTCGGCAGCGCGGGCTCGGCCGACAAGGTGACGCACCTGACGGAGGAGGTGGGCTTCGACGCGGCCTTCGACTACCACGAGGGGCCGGTGACGGAGCTGCTGGCGAAGGCCGCACCGGAGGGGCTCGACGCGGCCCTCGACGGGGTGGGCGGCGGGCACCTGGAGGCCGCGATCGCCTCGCTGCGCGAGTACGGCCGGATCGCCTGGGTCGGCGCGGTGGGTCAGTACCACTCGCCATCCGCTCCCCCGCCGGCCCCGCGGAACCTCTTCGACCTGGTCGGCAAGAGCATCCGGCTCGAAGGCTTCCTGGTCCGCAATCACATGGACGCCCTGGAGGAGTTGTACGACCTCGCCGTCCCGCACCTGCGGAGCGGGGCGCTGCCGCTGGACGTGACGGTGGTGGAGGGCTTCGAGCACATCGTGGACGCCTTCCTGGGGATGCTGCGCGGGGAGAACCTCGGAAAGATGCTGGTAGCCGCCTGAGCGTCCCTTGCGGGCGATTCGCGCACCCTCACCGCTACCTAGATTGCTTTCCTATCTAGCTAGTGATGAGATGCACGCATGGCCGCAGACCGCAGACCCAGCTGGCTCAAGGGCGTCCTCGACCTGCTCGTCCTCTCCTGCCTGACCGACGGCGAGAGCTACGGGTACGAGATCGCGAAGGCGCTCGCCGGTGCGGGTCTGGGCGAGATCAAGGGCGGGACGCTGTATCCCGTACTGAACCGCCTGGAGCAGGCCGGCCTGGTGGAGGCCGAGTTCCGCGCCGCCGAGCGCGGCCCCGGACGCCGCTACTACCGGTTGACCGCGCCGGGCCGGACCCATCTGGCGGCCGAGAGCGAGGCCTGGACGGAGTTCCACCGGGCCGTACGAGCGCAACTGCACGCAGGGGGAACCGCACCATGACCACCGACGCCTACTTCTCCGAGCTGGCGGGCGCACTGCGCGCCGCCGGCGTACCGGAGGCGCAGACCTCCTCGACCGTCGAGGAACTGCGGGTACACCTCGCGGAGACCGGCACCGCCCCGGAGGAGGAGTTCGGGCCGGCCGCGTCCTTCGCGGCCCGACTCGGCGGGCTCGCGCCGGAGCCCGACGAACCGGACGACCGGGCCGAGTCCTGGACCTGGACCGCCGACCTCTTCAACGACCGCAGGATGTTGGCCGTGCACGGCGCCCAGGGCTGGGAGGTGGAGTCGCTCGACGCGCTCGGCCGCTTCGTCTGCCGCCGGGCGCCCGGCGTGGCCCTCACCTGGGAGTACCGTCGCGAGGTGCTCAAGGGCACAGGGCGCACCCGACTGTTGGGCGAACTGGAGCCGGAAGGCTGGGAGTTGTGCGGGGAGTGGCTGACGTACGGCTACTTCAAGCGCCCGCGGGCCGCGAGCGCCGGGCCGGCCGGGAACCTGGCGAGCCCACCCGCACGTCCGCACGGATGGCTGTTCCTCAGCCGGCGGGGCAAGGTCGCGCTCGCGATCTGGGCGGTGGCGGCGCTCGCACTGCTCGGAGCGTCACTGACGGGGCTCGGGCTGCCGGGGTACGCGATCGCGCTCTTCGGGGTGGGCTGGGCGGCCTCCGCCACGTACACGGCGAGACTGGAGACCGGCAAGGGGTACGCGCAACAGGGACGCCGACGCCCCTGAGGCCACGTCACATCACGTCGCCGTCCCGCCAGTCGAAGACCAGCGGGACGGCGGGGTCGGGCAGGGGCCGGCCGGCGGCCGGGCGCAGCAGCACGTACCCCTCGTCCTCGGCGAGGCGGACGATCCCGTCCGGCCCGAGGGCTTCGAGGCGCCCCTCCCAGACCTGCCAGCCGCGGGTCCGGTAGAGCGCGGCCCCGTCGTCCGAGGCGCCGAGCGCCCCGAAGGCGTAGGCCCCGTCGATCGCCCGCTCCAGCTCGGCCATCACGGCACCGCCGAGCCCCCGCCGCCTGAGGTCGCCGCGGACGGCGACCCCTTCGACGTATCCGACCCGGTGCGAGCGGCCCCGGTGGAGCGCCCGACGCTGCACCAGGGCGCCGTGGGCGGCGACGCCCCGCTCGTCCTCGACCCAGGCGTGGAGGCCGCCGAGGGTGTGGTCCCAGTCCTCGTCGGAGAAGTCGCCCTCGAAGGCGGCGTCGAGCATCCTGCGCACGGAGCGGAGCAGGGTGGCGCCGAGCTCATGGGTGGGTGCGGTCCTGACCGTCATGACACCACCCTGCCACGGACAACTAACCCCTGAAAAGCCATTGACAGGTTAAACCTCCACCCCCTTGACTCTCTCTGTAACCATTCAACGCATCTTGAGAGGTTAGAACGATGCTCGTGCTGCCGATCCACCACCGCACCGTCACCGTCCGGGGACACGAGATCGCCTACCGCGAGGCCGGCCCGGTCGACGCACCGGCCCTTCTGCTCCTGCACGGCTTCCCCACCAGCTCGCGCATGTTCCGCGACCTGATGCCGCTGCTCGCCGACCGGTACCGCCTGGTCGCCCCCGACCACCTGGGCTTCGGTCGCAGCGCAGCCCCCTCGGCCGCCGCATTCGACTACACCTTCGCCGAACTCGCCGCGATCACGGCGGAGTTCACCGAGACCGTCGGACTGGACCGGTTCGCCCTCTACATCCAGGACTACGGCGCGCCCCTCGGCCTCCGCCTCGCACTCGCCCACCCCGACCGGATCACCGCGATCGTCAGCCAGAACGGCAACGCCTACGAGGAGGGGCTCGGCGCCGAGGCCTGGGCCCCGGTCCTCGCCCTCGTCCGGGAACGCACCCCCGAGACCGAGAAGCCGGTCCGCGCCCTCCGCTCCCCCGCCGGCATCAGACGGCAGTACGAGACGGGCGTCCCCGCCGCGTACCGGGACCTGCTCGACCCGGACGCCTGGCACCACGACGCCGCCCTGATGGCCCGCGAGGGCCAGGACGCCGTCCAACTGGACCTGATCGCCGACTACGGCTCCAACCTCACGCTCTACCCCGCCTTCCAGGAGTACTTCCGCACGTCCCGGGTCCCGCTCCTCGCCGTCTGGGGAGAGGGCGACCGGGTCTTCGTGCCGGCGGGCGCCGAAGCCTTCCGCCGCGACCTCCCGGACGCCGAGGTCCACCTCCTGCCGACCGGCCACTTCGCCCTGGAGACCCATGCGCCGACGATCGCCGCGCTCATCGACGACTTCCTGGGGCGCCGTGTGGTCCGGGGGGAATGAGAACCGCCCCCGTCCTCGATTGGGGGACCGAGGAGGGGGGCGGTGATCAGGGGGAGCTACGGCATCAGCCCATGTGCGGGTAGCCGTACTCGGTCGGCGGGACCAGCGTCTCCTTGATGGCGCGGGTCAGCGTCCAGCGCATCAGGTTCTGCGGGGCGCCCGCCTTGTCGTTCGTGCCCGAGGCACGGCCGCCGCCGAAGGGCTGCTGGCCGACGACGGCGCCGGTCGACTTGTCGTTGATGTAGAAGTTGCCCGCGGCGAAGCGGAGCTTCTCCATCGTGTACGCGGCGGCGGCGCGGTCACCGGAGATGACCGAGCCGGTCAGGGCGTAGTCGGAGACCGACTCCATCTGGGTCAGCATGGCGTCGTACTGGTCGTCCTCGTAGACGTGGACCGCGAGGATCGGGCCGAAGTACTCGGCCTTGAAGACCTCGTTCTCCGGGTCGGTGCACTCGATGACGGTCGGACGGACGAAGTAGCCCACCGAGTCGTCGTAGCTGCCGCCGGCGATGATCGTGCAGCTCGGGTCGGCTGCGGCACGGTCGATCGCCGCCTTGTTCTTGGCGAACGAACGCTCGTCGATGACGGCACCGATGAAGTTCGACAGGTCGGTGACGTCACCCATGGCGATGCCGTCGACCTCGGCCGCGAACTCCTCCTTGAAACCGTCGTTCCAGAGGGAGGCGGGGATGTAGGCGCGCGAGGAAGCGGAGCACTTCTGGCCCTGGAACTCGAAGGAGCCACGGGTCAGCGCGGTCTTCAGGACGGCACGGTCGGCGCTGGGGTGGGCGACGACGAAGTCCTTGCCGCCGGTCTCGCCGACGATCCGCGGGTACGAGCGGTACTTCTCGATGTTGGTGCCGACCGTCTTCCACAGGTGCTGGAAGGTCTTGGTCGAGCCGGTGAAGTGGATGCCGGCCAGGTCGGGGTGGTTCAGGGCCACCTCGGAGACGGCGATGCCGTCGCCGGTCACCAGGTTGATGACGCCCTTCGGGAGGCCGGCCTCCTCCAGGAGCTCCATGAGGAGCACGGCGGAGTGCGTCTGCGTCGGGGACGGCTTCCACACCACGACGTTGCCCATCAGGGCGGGAGCGGTGGGCAGGTTGCCCGCGATGGCCGTGAAGTTGAACGGCGTGATCGCGTAGACGAAGCCTTCCAGCGGGCGGTGGTCCAGACGGTTCCAGACGCCCGGGGAGTTCGCCGGCGGCTGCTCCGCGAGGATCTGACGGGCGTACGCCACGTTGAAGCGCCAGAAGTCGACGAGCTCGCACGGGGTGTCGATCTCGGCCTGCTGGGCGGTCTTCGACTGGCCGAGCATGGTGGACGCGGCCAGCGTCTCGCGCCACGGACCGGCGAGCAGCTCGGCCGCGCGCAGGATGATCGCGGCACGGTCGTCGAAGGACATCGCGCGCCAGGCCGGAGCCGCGGCGAGGGCGGCGTCGATGGCGTCCTGGGCGTCCTGCTCGGTGGCGCCGCGGAAGGTGCCGATGACGGCCCGGTGGTTGTGCGGCTGGACGACCTCGAACTCCTCGCCGCCCCCGAGGCGCTTCACACCGCCGATGGTCATCGGCAGTTCGCGCGGGTTCTCGGCCAGCTCCTTGAGCTTGGTCTCGAGGCGGGCGCGCTCGGGGGAGCCGGGGGCGTAGCTGTGCACCGGCTCGTTGACCGGAGCGGGGACCTGGGTGACAGCGTCCATGAGTCGCGTAACTCCTTGTGAGAGGTGGGTTCAGCCCTTGGTGAGGACGGAGCGGACGAAGAAGAGGAGGTTGGCCGGCTTCTCCGCGAGGCGGCGCATGAAGTAGCCGTACCAGTCGGTGCCGTACGCGGTGTAGACGCGCATGCGGTGGCCCTCCGCGGCGAGGCGGTTCTGCTCCTCGCCGCGGATGCCGTACAGCATCTGGAACTCGTACTCGTCCAGCTTGCGCCCGGCGCGGCGGGCCAGCTCCTGGGCGATGGAGATCAGGCGCGGGTCATGCGACCCGATCATCGGGTAGCCCTCGCCGTCCATCAGGATCTTCATGATCCGGACGTACGCCTTGTCGATCTCGGCCTTGTCCTGGAAGGCGACGGAGGCGGGCTCCTTGTAGGCGCCCTTCACGATCCGGACCCGGGAGCCGTTCTCGGCGAGGCGGCGGGCGTCCTCCTCGGTGCGGAAGAGGTACGCCTGGATGACGCAGCCGGTCTGCGGGAAGTCCTTCCGGAGCTCCTCGTGGATGGTGAACATCGAATCGAGGGTGGTGTGGTCCTCGGCGTCCAGGGTGACGGTGGTGCCGATCTCGGCGGCAGCGGCCACGACCGGGCGCACGTTCGCGAGGGCCAGCTCGTGACCGTTCTCCAGCGACTGGCCGAACATCGACAGCTTGACGGACATCTCGGCGCGCTCGCCGAGGCCCAGCTCCTTGAGGCGGCCGATGAGCTCCAGGTAGGCGTCCCGGGCGGCGTACGACTGCTCGACGGTGGTGATGTCCTCACCGACGACGTCGAGGGTGACCTCCAGGCCCCGTCCGCTCAGCTCGGAGACGATCGGGACGACGTCGTCGACCGTCTCCCCGGCGATGAAGCGGGCGACGACCTGCTTGGTCCCGGGGGCGGCCGAAACGAGACGGCGCATCTTGTCGCTGCGCGACGCGGCGAGGATCACGGGACCCAGCACGGGGCACCTCCAAAGGGCAAAGGTAGGACGGGGCCGTACCCGGATCAAGGGAACGAAACGGGAACGGCACGGGGAACCACCGTGAAACCTATGGATCGCTCCGATCGTCCGCCATCTACAGCTGTCACGCATCCGTGGCCCACGCCTCATACAACTGTCTGAGGAACTCTCCGGCGGGTGCGAGAATGTGGCCGTGAAGGGCGATTACCAGGAGCTGGTGGACGAGATCTCAGCGCTGCTCGGCGCCCCCGCGACACTGGAGAACCGCGACTTCGGGCTGATCGCCTTCGGAGCCCACGACAGCGACGACGACAGCGCCATGGACCCGGTCAGGACCCGGTCGATCCTCACCCGCAAGTCCTCCCCCGCGGTCCGCGCCTGGTTCGAGGGCTTCGGCATCACCCGGGCCACCGGCCCGGTCCGCATCCCCGCCTCCCCGGACGCCGGCGTCTTCCGGGACCGGATCTGTCTGCCCGTACGCCATCGGGGTGTCGTCCTGGGATACGTGTGGCTGCTCGATGCCGAGCCGGGACCCTCGCACGCCCGACTCACCGCGGCGATGGAGGTCGCCACCCGCATCGGCGACCTCCTCGCCGACGAGGAGCGGGCGGGCGCTGACCTCTCCCGGGAACTGCGGGCCGCCCTGACCGCGGAGCGCGGCTGGCAGTACGACATGGCCGTCACCGCCCTGCGCACCGCGCTCGGCACGGATGCGGAGGGACTCCACGCGGTGATGTGCCGAGCCCCGTGGCCCGACGAGGACGCCCCGTCCCCGCGTGCGGTCCCCGGCGCCGCCGCCCTGTGCACCCTTCCGTGGCGCCCCCCGCCCCTCCCGCCCTCCGGCTCCCCGGGTACCGCGCCGCCGGAGGGCGGAGCGCCCCGCGCCCTCGCGGTTCTGGTGCGACTGCGATCGGCCGACAACCTGTCCCCCGTCACCACCGCGACGGCCCGGCTGGGCGACCCCACGGCCCCCGCGGCCGTCACGGGCGTGGCCACTCCCCGGCGGGGCCTGGCGGACCTGGACGCCTCTTGGCGCGAGGCCACTGCGGCGGCCCGCGCGGCAACCGCACGGCCCCTGCTCGGTCCGGTCGCGGATTGGTCGGCGATCGGCCCGTACCGGCTGCTCACCGCCCTGCCCCCGGCCGAACCGGACCCTGCGGTGCGCGCCCTGCTCGCCCCGACCCACGCCGAACTGGCCCGCACCGCCGAGGCGTTCCTCGACCACGCGGGCCAGGCGGGCCGCACCGCGGCGGCCCTGGGCATCCATCGGCAGACCCTCTACTACCGCCTCTCCCGGGTCGAGCAGCTCACCGGCCTCGACCTGGACTCGGGCGAGGACCGGCTCCTCCTCCACATGGCGCTCAAGGCGGCCCGGCTGTGAATCCGCCCGGTGCACGGTGACGACCGGGCCGCAGCAGTACGGCTGCGGCAACCCGCCCCCGCGTGCGCCCCACCGCGCACGGCCACGACTGCGGGGGCTCCACCGGCCTTTCCTACGGGCCCTCCATCAGGACCCTGAGGCCCTCGGTGAGGTCGTCCGCGCTCGGCGCGGTCTCCGGGTCCACCATCCACTGGATCATGACGCCGGTCGCCAGGGCCTGGCAGAGCAGCCCGGCCGCCCGCGCCTCCTCCGGATGCGCCTCCGGGTCGATGCCGAGGAAGCCCTCGGCCATTCCGAGCCGTCCCTCCCGCTGCGGCTCCTTGATCGCCTCCCGCAGCTTCTCGTCGTCGTCGAGCCGGGTGACGATCTCGGTCTGCAGCTTCCAGAGCGGGCGGCTCGCCCCGGCGGCAGCGATGACCTGCTCCCAGACGGCGTGGAACCGCCGGTAGGGGTCGGCCGGGAGTTCCCGCTTCTCCTCACCGGAGCCCGCCGCCCCGGCCCGGCCGCCCCACTCTTCGGTGAGGGCCAGGAAGGCCTGCTGGAGCAGGGCGTCCTTGGAGCCGTAGTGGTAACCGATGGAGGCGAGGTTGGTGCCCGAGGCGGCGACGACGTCACGCGCCGTGGTGCGCCCGTACCCCTTCTCCAGGAGGCAGCGCTTGGCGCCTTCGAGGAGGTCTTCCTTGTGTCCCATGACAGCACCGTACCCGGCCGCTAGACATTCGTGTAAGACGATCGTCTGGCAACCGGGTACGAGGGGGACGACCCCGTGTCAGATGAGGTTGACCGAGCGGGCGGAGGTGGCGCCGATCTCCGAGGCGATCTCCGCGAGCACCGGAGCCGGGAGGGCGTCGTCCACGGTGAGCACGACGAGCGCCTCACCGCCCTCCTCCACGCGGGAGACCTGCATGCCGGCGATGTTCAGGCCCGCCTCGCCGAGGATCCGACCGACGGTGCCGACGACGCCCGGGCGGTCCTCGTAGCGCAGCACGACCATGTGGTCGGCGAGCGCCAGGTCCACGTCGTAGTCGCCGACGGCAACGATCTTCTGGAGGTGCTTGGGGCCGGCGAGCGTGCCGGAGACCGCGACCTCCTCGCCGTTCGCCAAGGTGCCGCGCACGGTGACGACGTTGCGGTGGTCAGGCGACTCGGAGCTGGTCGTCAGGCGGACCTCGACACCGCGCTCCTGCGCGAACAGCGGGGCGTTGACGTACGACACGGTCTCGTCGACCACGTCCTCGAACACGCCCTTGAGCGCGGAGAGTTCGAGCACCTTCACATCGTGCTGGGTGATCTCGCCGTAGACCTCGACGTCGAGCCGGGCCGCGACCTCGCCGGCGAGCGCGGTGAAGATCCGGCCGAGCTTCTCGGCGAGCGGCAGACCGGGCTTCACGTCCTCGGCGATGACGCCGCCCTGGACGTTGACCGCGTCCGGAACCAGCTCGCCCGCGAGCGCCAGGCGCACCGACTTGGCGACCGCGATGCCGGCCTTCTCCTGGGCCTCGTCCGTGGAGGCGCCGAGGTGCGGGGTGCAGACGACCTGGTCCAGCTCGAAGAGCGGGGAGTCCGTGCAGGGTTCCTTGGCGTACACGTCGAGGCCGGCGCCGGCGACGCGGCCCTCCTTGAGCGCCGAGTACAGCGCCGCCTCGTCCACGATTCCGCCACGCGCGGCGTTGACGATGCGGACGCCCGGCTTGACCTTGTGCAGCGCCTCGTCACCGATGAGACCGATGGTCTCCGGGGTCTTCGGCAGGTGGACGGTGATGAAGTCGGCGACTTCGAGCAGCTCCTCCAGGGCCAGGAGCTTCACACCCATCTGGGCGGCGCGGGCCGGCTGGACGTAGGGGTCGTACGCGACGACCTTCATCCCGAAGGCGGACATCCGCTGGGCCACGAGAACGCCGATGCGACCGAGGCCGACCACGCCGAGGGTCTTCTCGCTGAGCTCGACGCCCGTGTACTTCGAGCGCTTCCACTCGCCGTTCTTCAGCGCGGTGTTGGCCTGGGGGATGTTGCGCGCGGTGGCGACGAGCAGACCGCACGCGAGCTCGGCCGCGGTGACGATGTTCGAGGTGGGGGCGTTGACGACCATCACGCCGGCCTTGGTGGCGGCGGAGACGTCGACGTTGTCCAGACCGACGCCGGCACGGGCGACGACCCGAAGCTTCCGGGCGGCGGCGATGGCCTCGGCGTCGACCTTGGTCGCGGAACGGACCAGGATCGCGTCCACATCGGCGATGGCGGGGATCAACTCGGCCCGATCGGCGCCGTTGCAGTGCCGGATCTCGAAGTCCGGTCCCAGGGCGTCGACGGTGGCGGGCGACAGCTCTTCAGCGATGAGTACGACGGGTTTCGAGCTCACGTGAGTCCTCACAGGTCCAGTGCGGACGGCCGTCCCGACGGCCGCAGGCGGTGGAGGGGCTTGCCGCGTGAAAGCGCACGACGCTGTGGGCCTGACGCGTATGTTGTTGAGAAGTGTAGTGGCGCATCGGCGCCGTGCATGCGCCTCGTTGGAAGGATCACCCGTCCGTGGTTGGACGGGCTGTCCAAGGATGGGGGAAGGGGCCGGACACACCGTCCGACCCCGCCCCCGAAGGCTTACGCCTCCTCGTCGTTCACCCAGCTCATGAGCTTGCGCAGCTCCTTGCCGGTGGTCTCCAGGAGGTGGTTGGAGTCCTGGGTCTTGTACTCGTTGTACTTCTTCAGACCGCCGTGGTACTCCGCCATCCACTCCTTGGCGAAGGTGCCGTCCTGGATCTCCGCCAGGACCTTCTTCATCTCGGCCTTGGTGGCGTCGGTGATGATCCGGGGGCCGGTGACGTAGTCGCCCCACTCGGCGGTCTCGGAAACCGACCAGCGCATCTTCTCCAGGCCGCCCTCGTACATGAGGTCGACGATGAGCTTCAGCTCGTGCAGGCACTCGAAGTAGGCGATCTCCGGCTGGTAGCCGGCCTCGGTCAGGGTCTCGAAGCCCGCCTTGACCAGGGCCGCGGTGCCACCGCAGAGGACGGCCTGCTCACCGAACAGGTCGGTCTCGGTCTCCTCGGTGAAGGTCGTCTTGATGACGCCGGCACGGGTGCCGCCGATGCCCTTGGCGTACGAGAGCGCCAGCGCGAAGGCGTTGCCCGTCGCGTCCTGCTCGACGGCGGCGATGCACGGAACGCCGCGGCCCTCCTCGTACTGACGGCGGACCAGGTGGCCCGGGCCCTTCGGGGCGACCAGGGCGACGTCGACGCCCTCGGGGACCTTGATGAAGCCGTAGCGGACGTTCAGGCCGTGGCCGAAGAAGAGCGCGTCGCCCTCCTTCAGGTTGTCCTTGATGGACTCCTCGTAGACCTGGGCCTGGATCGGGTCCGGGGTCAGGATCATGATGAGGTCGGCCTCGGCCGCGGCCTCGGCGACGGAGACGACGCGCAGGCCCTGCTCCTCGGCCTTGGCCTTCGACTTCGAACCCTCCTGCAGACCGACGCGGACGTCGACACCGGAGTCACGGAGCGACAGCGCGTGGGCGTGGCCCTGGCTGCCGTAACCGATCACCGCGACCTTGCGGCCCTGGATGATGGACAGGTCGGCGTCGTCGTCGTAGAACAGCTCGGCCACTGGGAATCTCCTTGAGGTGCTGGTGTTGCGTCCCACCGTACGGCGGGGAGCGGGAGGAAGGTTTTCGGGTCTCGTCAGTCGGACCGCCGGATGAACCGGCGGTTGACCTCCGAAGACTCTCAGGCGCTGCGGTCGAGGGCCCGCAGGGACCGGTCCGTGATGGACCGGGCGCCACGCCCTATGGCGATCGTGCCGGACTGCACGAGCTCCTTGATGCCGAACTGCTCCAGCATCTTGAGCATCGCGTCGAGCTTGTCACTCGAACCGGTGGCCTCGATGGTGACCGCCTCGGGCGAGACGTCCACGGTCTTGGCACGGAACAGCTGCACGATCTCGACGATCTGGGAGCGGGTCTCGTTGTCGGCGCGGACCTTCACCAGGACGAGCTCGCGCTGGATCGCAGCGCCGGGCTCGAGTTCGACGATCTTCAGGACGTTGACCAGCTTGTTGAGCTGCTTGGTGACCTGCTCCAGGGGCAGGTCCTCGACACTGACCACGATGGTGATGCGGGAGATGTCGGGGTGTTCGGTGACGCCGACGGCGAGCGAGTCGATGTTGAAGCCGCGGCGGGAGAACAGGGCGGCGATCCGGGCGAGGATGCCGGGCGTGTTCTCGACGAGAACGGAGAGCGTGTGCTTGGTGGACATGTCTGGGTCTCTTCCTCTATCGCTCTGCGCGCTCAGTCGTCTTCGCCGTCGCCGAAGTCGGGGCGGACGCCCCGCGCGGCCATGACCTCGTCGTTCGAGGTTCCGGCGGCGACCATCGGCCAGACCTGGGCGTCCTCGTGGACGATGAAGTCGATCACGACCGGGCGGTCGTTGATGGCATTGGCTTCGGCGATGACCTTGTCCAGGTCGGCCGGGTCCTCACAGCGCAGGGCGACACAGCCCATGGCCTCGGAGAGCTTGACGAAGTCGGGGACGCGGGTGCCCTTGTTCGCCTGGACGTCGTCCGGACCGGAGTGCAGGACGGTGTTGGAGTAGCGCTGGTTGTAGAAGAGGGTCTGCCACTGGCGGACCATGCCCAGGGCGCCGTTGTTGATGATGGCGACCTTGATCGGGATGTTGTTCAGGGCGCAGGTGGTGAGTTCCTGGTTGGTCATCTGGAAGCAGCCGTCACCGTCGATCGCCCAGACGGACCGGTCCGGCAGGCCGGCCTTCGCGCCCATCGCGGCGGGGACCGCGTATCCCATCGTCCCGGCACCGCCGGAGTTCAGCCAGGTCGCCGGCTGCTCGTAGTCGATGAAGTGGGCGGCCCACATCTGGTGCTGGCCGACGCCCGCCGCGAAGATCGTCCCCTCGGGGGCGAGCTGGCCGATGCGCTGGATGACCTGCTGCGGCGAGAGGCTGCCGTCCTCCGGCAGGTCGTAGCCGAGCGGGTAGGTCTCGCGCCAGCGGCTCAGGTCGCTCCACCAGGCGCTGTAGTCGCCCTTGTTGCCCTCGCTGTGCTCCGCCTGGACGGCCTGGACCAGGTCGGCGATGACCTCGCGGGCGTCACCGACGATCGGGACGTCGGCCGTGCGGTTCTTGCCGATCTCGGCCGGGTCGATGTCCGCGTGGACGACCTTGGCGTACGGGGCGAAGCTGTCGAGCTTGCCGGTGACGCGGTCGTCGAAGCGGGCGCCGAGGGCGACGATCAGGTCGGCCTTCTGCAGCGCGGTGACGGCGGTGACCGCGCCGTGCATGCCGGGCATGCCGACGTGCAGCGGGTGGCTGTCGGGGAACGCTCCGAGCGCCATCAGGGTGGTGGTGACCGGGGCGCCGGTGAGCTCGGCGAGGATCTTCAGCTCCGCGGTGGCACCGGCCTTGATGACGCCGCCGCCGACGTAGAGGACGGGCCGCTTGGCCGCGGAGATCAGCTTGGCGGCCTCACGGATCTGCTTGGCGTGCGGCTTGGTCACCGGACGGTAGCCGGGCAGCTCGGTCTGCGGCGGCCAGCTGAAGGTGGTCTTCGCCTGGAGGGCGTCCTTGGCGATGTCGACCAGGACCGGGCCCGGACGGCCGGTGGAGGCGATGTGGAAGGCCTCGGCGATCGTCCGCGGGATGTCCTCGGCCTTGGTGACGAGGAAGTTGTGCTTGGTGATCGGCATCGTGATGCCGCAGATGTCCGCCTCCTGGAAGGCGTCCGTGCCGATCGCCTTCGAGGCGACCTGTCCGGTGATCGCGACGAGCGGGACCGAGTCCATGTGGGCGTCGGCGATCGGGGTGACCAGGTTGGTGGCGCCGGGTCCCGAGGTCGCCATGCAGACCCCGACCTTGCCGGTGGCCTGGGCGTAACCGGTGGCGGCGTGCCCCGCGCCCTGCTCGTGACGGACCAGGATGTGGCGCACCCGCTGCGAGTCCATCATCGGGTCGTAGGCCGGGAGGATCGCGCCGCCGGGGATGCCGAAGACGGTGTCGGCGCCCACTTCCTCGAGAGAACGGATGAGGGACTGCGCACCCGTGACGTGCTCGACGGTGGTAGCGGACTGCGCGCCGCTACGGGGCCGCGGCTGCGGATGGTGCCCGGTGGCCTGCTCGGTCATCAGCATCTCTTCTCGAAGCAGAGGGTTTTCGCGAGGGTTTGGTACGACTCGGGGGCGAGCCGGTGCAACAAAAAACCCCTCGTGCCGTGAGGCAAGCGAGGGGAGCGCGTCGGGTGCGTTTCAGGCGGACCTTCTCTGGGGGCCTGCCTCAGCCGACGCGCTTTCCAAGTACGAGAATTCGGGTGCGCATGGCACTGACCCTCCCTCTCCGCCCTCGTCACTGTCAAGTGGGTGGGACAGGCGTCTCACTATTTGAGCGGATCGAGGGATGGTTTCCGACACGGACGGAGACCGCCCCGGGCAGCGGATAGTCGTCCCGCACGAGGGCCCTGCGCAGCCGGTACTCGTCGAGCGGCCCGGAGAAGGCCATGCCCTGGGCGTGGCTGCAACCCATCGCGCGCAGGGCGATGACCTGCTCCGGCACGTCGACGCCCTCGGCGACGGTCCGCAGGCCGAGCTCACCGGCGATGCGGAGCACCCCTCGGGTGATCTTGCGGAGACGGGCCGACTCCACGACGCCCTCGACGAGGCCCCGGTCCAGCTTCAGTATGTCGACGGGGAGCCTCCGCAGGGCGTTGATCGCCATGTGTCCGCTGCCGAATCCGTCGAGTGCGATCCGGATGCCGAGTCGACGCAGGGCGACCAGGCGTTGTTCGAGTTCGTCGAGCGAGGTCCGGGGGTCGCTGTCGGCGAGTTCGACGATCAGCGAGCCGGAGGGCAGGCCGTGCCGGGTGAGGAGCGACTCGATCGAGCCGAGCGGCAGCGAGCGGTCCAGCAGGCGGCGGGCCGAGAGGCGGACGGCGACGGGCGTGCGGTGGCCGATTCCGGCCCGCTCGGCGGCCTGCTCAATGGCTTCTTCGAGGAGCCAGCGGCCGAGCTCGGCGGTGCGCTCGCCGTCGTCGGTGACGCGGAGGTACTCGGCGGGGGTGAACAGGATGCCCTGGGTGGACCGCCAGCGGGCCTGGGCGCTGACGGCGGCGATCCGGCCGGTGGCGAGGTCGACGACCGGCTGGTGGAGCAGGGCGAACTCGCCGTCGTGGAGGGCGGTGCGCAGCCGGGTCGCCAGCTCGGTCCGACGCACCACCTCGGCCTGCATCTGCGGGGCGTAGAGCTCGACGCGGTCCTTGCCCGCGGCCTTCGCCCGGTACATGGCCAGGTCGGCGTTGCGCAGCAGGGCCCCGGCCTCGATGCCGGGCTCGGCGAAGGCGACGCCGATCGAGGCGGCGACCCGGACCTCATTGCCCCCGTCCACGCGGTAGGGCTGGGAGAGGGTGAGCCGGAGGCGGTCGGCGATCTCCTGGACCTGCGTCTCGCGGGCGGCCTGGTCGCGGCTGCCGTCACCGAGGATGAGGGCGGCGAACTCGTCGCCGCCGAGTCGGGCCGCGGTGTCCCCGGCGCGCACGGAGTCGTGGAGGCGACGGGCGGCCTGGACGAGCAGGTCGTCGCCGGCTTGGTGTCCGAGCCGGTCGTTGACCCCTTTGAAGCCGTCGAGGTCGATGAAGAGCACGGCGGTGCCGGGGTCGGAGGAGCGGCGGCCTTCGAGGGCCTGCCGGACGCGTCGGGTGAAGAGGGCCCGGTTGGGCAGGTCGGTGAGCGGGTCGTGCTCGGCGTTGTGCTGCAACTGGGCTTGGAGGCGGACGCGTTCGGTGACGTCGCGACTGTTGAAGATCAGGCCGCCCTGGTGCCGGTTGACGGTCGACTCGACGTTGAGCCAGTCGCCGCGGCCCGAACGGAAGCGGCACTCGATCCGGGTGGTGGGCTCGGTGGCGGGCGAAACGGCCAGGAAGCGGCGCACCTCGTGGATGACGGCGCCGAGGTCCTCGGGGTGGATGAGGGTGGCGAGCTCGGAGCCGATGAGTTCGTCGGCGTCCCGTCCGTACACGCCGGAAGCGGCGGGGCTGACGTAGCGGAGCGTCCCGGTGGGGGCGGCGATCATGATGACGTCGCTCGATCCCTGCACGAGGGACCTGAAGTGGTTCTCCTTCTGGGCCAGTTCGTGGGTCAGGGCGATGTTGTCGAGGAGCATGATGCCCTGTCGCACGACGAGGGCGAGCACCACGGTGCAGCCGGTGAGGACGACGACGCGGTCGACCCGACGACCCTCGACGACGTTGTACAGGATGCCGAGGGTGCAGACGGCCGCGGCGAGGTACGGGGTGAGGGCGGCGAGCGAGCCGGCGACCGGGCGGCTGTGGAGCAAGGGGCCGCGCGCCGGGGTCACGTTGTCCGGGGGGCGGCGCACTCCCCAGGGCGCGTAGGCGAGGAGCAGCGAGCCGGCGAACCAGCCGGCGTCGAGCAGTTGACCGGAGGCGTAGTTCTCGCGGAGCAGCGGCGAGGTGAACAGGGCGTCGCACAGTACGGTCAGGGCGAGGGCGGCGATCGCGGTGTTCGTCGCCGAGCGGTTCGCCTGGGAGCGCCTGAAGTGCAGGACCAGGACCATGCTGACGAGCACGATGTCGAGCAGCGGGTACGCCAGCGACAGGGCGGCTTGCGCCACGGACTCGCCCTCGAAGTCCGCGGTGCGGGCCAGGGCGAGGCTCCAGGAGAGCGTGAGCAGGGAGCCGCCGATCAGCCAGGCGTCGAGTGCGAGGCAGACCCAACCGGCCCGGGTGACCGGCTTCTTGGCGAGGACGAGGAGGCCCACGATGGCGGGCGGGGCGAAGAGCAGGAAGAAGAGGTCCGCCGTGGAGGTGTCCGGCACGTCGACGCGGAGCACGACTTCGTACCAGCCCCACACGGCGTTTCCCGCAGCCGCCATGAACGAGGAGAAGGCGAAGAGCAGCCAGGCCGGTCGGTCGCTGCCGCGGTGGGCACGGCCGTAGAGGAAGCAGGAGACCGCAGCGGTGAGCGCGGCGGCGCTGAGGCCGAAGTCGCCCATGAAGAGCGCCAGTCGGGGAGAGCCCCAGCCGAGGGAGGCGCCGGTGGTGTAGCCCGCGCAGACGATCCCGAGGGCGATCTGGGCGGCTGCACCGCCGAGGCGCGGGCGCCCGGGGTCCGGGGTGCCGGGAGTGCCGCCGCTGCCGACGGCGGGGCGGGGGAGGACCGCCCCGGGCGCGCTCACCGCCCCCTCCGGCACCGGGCCGCCACAGCCGGCCGCCTCGTGCGACCGCGCCGTCGGTTCGTCGGCGGTCCCGGTGGCGCATCCGGGGCCGTCATGGGCGTCGCGGTCCCGCCCGGTGTGGTCGTGGGTGGTGTGGTCGCGCTCGGCGCCGCCCCGCGGCTCGTGCCCGGCGTCCGGCACGGCGGCGCGTGGTCCGCGGTGCGGGGCGGCCTGGTCCGGCACCGAGCAGGCGAGGTCGGTGGCGACGCGCGGAAGGTTCGGCGACGGCGGCGGCGTGTCGGATCGTCGATCCCTCGGCCGCACTCCACCCGTCGCCCCCCTCGGAATCTGATGTCCCGTCACTTTGCTCCCCGGCGTCAGCCCGTACTCGACGCAGTCCCCCGCCATCGGACGATACACCAGGACCGTCACTCAGGGACAGGGTGACGGTACTCTCCGTGACGAGCGGGGGATTCGTGCGCGGGCAAGGAGATGCACACCACCCGATCGGGCGAACGCGGGCCTGCGGTTCAGTCGGTGGTGAGGATGACGTTGACCAGTCCCTCGCCCGCCGCGAACCTCCGCAACTGTCCGGCGATCAGCCGCTTCGCCCTCGGCATGAAGGCCGAAGTGGAACCCCCCACATGAGGGCTGATCAGAACACCCGGAGCGTGCCACAAGGGGTGCCCGGCCGGCAGCGGTTCGGGGTCGGTGACGTCCAGGGCCGCCGTGATCCGGCCGCCCTCGACCTCCTTGAGCAGTGCCGACGTGTCGACGACCGGTCCCCGGGCGACGTTCACCAGGAGCGCGCCGTCCTTCATCCTGGCGAGGAACCCGGCGTCGGCGAGGTGCGTGGTCTCGGGCGTGAGCGGCGTGGAGAGCACGACCACGTCTGCTTCCGGAAGGAGTGCGGGCAGTTCCGTCAGGGCGTGCACCGGGCCGCGCCCTGTGGTGCGGGCGGAGCGTGCGACGCGCGCCACCCGCGCGCATTCAAAGGGGGCGAGCCGGTCCTCGATGGCGGAACCGATCGAGCCGTACCCCACGATCAGGACGGACTTGTCGGCGAGGGCCGGATAGAAACCGTCCCGCCATTCCTCGACGTCCTGGCCGCGCACGAAGCCGGGGATGCCGCGCAGGGAGGCGAGGACGAGGGCGAGCGCGAGCTCCGCGGTGCTGGCCTCGTGGACGCCCTTGGCGTTGCAGAGGGAGACCCCCGGCGGCAACAGGCCGACGCCCGGCGTGACGTGGTCGATGCCGGCGGACATCGTCTGCACGACACGGACCGAGGTCATGGCGCCCAGCGGCCGTACGGCGATCTCCGAGCCCTTCATGTACGGGACGACGTAGAACGCACAGCGCGCCGGGTCGGCGGGGAACTCGGGACCGCCGTCCCAGAAGAGGTAGTTGAGGCCCGACTCCCCCGGTGCGGGGAGCCCCTCGATTTCGTCCGCCGGAACGGGAAGCCACACGTCAGCGGTCGTGTCTTCGAATCTCATGACCGGGAGGCTATGCGATGAACCCCTCGCTCCATTGGTTAGTTTGGGGGACGGCACAGGGAGGGGTACCGGCAGGTGGAGCGCAGGAGTATCGGGGCGACGGCGCTCGACGTGGGGGCGATCGGCTTGGGCTGCATGCCGATGAGTTGGGCCTACAGCCGCTCGCAGCAGCGGGGGGACCGCTCGCTGCGGACCGTGCACGCGGCGCTGGACGCCGGGGTGAACCTGCTCGACACCGCCGACATGTACGGGCCGTTCACCAATGAGCTGCTGGTGGGAAGGGCGTTGAAGGAGCGTCGGTCCGAGGCCTTCGTCTCGACGAAGTGCGGACTGCTCGTCGGCGACCAGCACGTGGTCGCCAACGGCAGGCCGGGCTATGTGCGTCGGGCCTGCGACGCCTCGCTGCGACGGCTCCAGACCGATGTGATCGACCTGTACCAGTTGCACCGGGCCGATCCCGAGGTGCCGGTCGAGGAGACCTGGGGCGCCATGGCCGAGCTGGTGTCGGCGGGCAAGGTGCGGGCCCTCGGGCTGTGCGCGGTCGGCGCCCGCTCGACCCGTCGGGGGGCGGCGGGCGGCGGCTACGAGGGAACGATCCGCCAACTGGAACGGATCCAGCAGGTCTTCCCGGTGGCGGCGGTGGAGGCGGAGCTGTCGGTGTGGTCGCAGGAGGCCCTGGTGCGCCTGCTGCCCTGGTGCACGACCCGGGGCATCGGGTTCCTGGCGGCGATGCCCCTGGGGAACGGCTTCCTGACCGGAACCCTGACCCCGGGCGGCGGCTTCGAGCCGGATGACCCGAGGGCCCGGCACCCCCGCTTCACCGCCGAGATGATGGCGGCGAACCAACCGCTGGTGGCGGGGCTGCGCCGGGTGGCCGCCCGGCACGGCGCCGGGGTCACCCCGGCGCAGGTGGCGCTCGCCTGGACGCTCGGCCTCGGACGGCACGTCGTGCCGGTGCCGGGGACGAAGCGGGAACGGTGGGCGGTGGAGAACGCCGGGGCGTCCTCGCTGCGGCTCACCGCGGAGGACCTGGCGGAGATCGCGGCGCTTCCGGCGCCCCGGAGGTCCTGGGACTGAGGCGACCCGCCGGGCGGCGGGAACCCCCGTGGGTCCCGCGGTGTTCTAGGAGGGGAAGCCGTTCGTCTCGTCGAAGGGGGAACGGGCCATGAGCCGTCCAGTCGTGGCGAGGGTCCTGTGCGGCACCGCGGTGCTCGTCCTGGTGACCGGCTGTTCCTCGGGAACCCCCGGGGAAGGGGCGACCACGGTTGCGCCGGTGTCCGCCTCCTCCGCGCCGGGCCCGTCCCCCCGGCCCCAGGACGGTCGGGTCACGGTGGCGGGCACGCTCACCGAGGGGCTGGAGTCCCCCTGGGGGCTCGCGGAGCTTCCGGGCGGCGATCTGCTCGTCTCCTCGCGGGACGAGCGGACGATCACCCGGATCGACGCCCGGACCGGCGCCCAGACGGTGCTCGGCGAAGTCCCGGGGGTCGTGCCGGGCGGCGAGGGCGGGCTGCTGGGGCTCGCGGTCCGGGACGGCCGGGTGTACGCGTACCTGACGGCCGCGTCGGACAACCGCATCGTGCGGATGCGGTACGACGGCGGGGAGGGCGACCGGCTCGGCGCGCCGGAGCCGGTGCTGACCGGCATTCCCAAGGGGCGGGTGCACAACGGCGGACGGATCGCGTTCGGCCCGGACGGGATGCTGTACGCGGGTACGGGCGAAACGGGCCGGACCGGCCTCGCCCAGGACCTGGACTCCCTGGGCGGGAAGATCCTGCGGATGACCCCGGAGGGCGAACCGGCGCCGGGCAACCCCTTCGGGGGCTCCGTGGTCTATTCGTACGGGCACCGGAACGTGCAGGGGCTCGCCTGGGACGCGGCGGGCCGGCTGTGGGCCGCCGAGTTCGGGCAGAACACCTGGGACGAGCTGAACCTGGTGCGGCCGGGGCGGAACTACGGCTGGCCGGAGGCCGAGGGGCGGAGCGGAAGGGCCGGTTTCGTGGACCCGGTCGCCCAGTGGCCGACCTCGGAGGCCTCACCGAGCGGGATCGCCTACGCACGGGGGGCGATCTGGATGGCCGGACTCAGGGGAGAACGGCTGTGGCGGATCCCGCTCTCCGGAGCGGAACGTTCCGGAGAGCCCGAGGCGTTTCTGACGGGTGAGTACGGACGCCTCCGCACGGTCCTCGCAGCGGGCGGCGACCGGCTCTGGCTGGTGACCAGCGAGACCGACACCCGGGGAACCCCGGGCCCCGGGGACGACCGGATCCTCCGGCTCGTCGCGGAGTGAGGAGGCGGTGACCGTGTTCGGTGGACTGGAGGAGTTCTTCGCGCCGGGGCGTCGGCACACCGAGGAGGAGCGGCGCCGACAGGCCCTGACCCGGGAGGATCCCGGGGACGCCGACCCGGCACGCGGCCCGGTGGACCTGAGCTCGGGCCGGGTCACCATACGGCTCCCCCGCGGCTCAGGGGGGTGCGTCCAGGAGGCGGAGGCGGTGGGCCAGGGCGGCGGCCTCGCCCCGGCCGGCGACGCCGAGCTTGGCGAGGATGTGGGAGACGTGGACGCTGGCGGTCTTGGGTGAGATGAACAGCTCCTCGGCGATCCGACGGTTGCTGCGCCCGGCCGCGACCAGGCTCAGCACCTCCTGCTCCCGGGGGGTCAGGTCGAAGCCGTGGCCACCGGGCTCCGCCGGTGTCCGGGGCTCCTCGGGAACGAGCGGGAGACGGGCGCGGGTGGCCAGCAGCTCCACCTCCTCGCGGAGCGGGCGGGCACCGAGCCGGACGGCTGCGGCATGGGCCTCGCGGAGCAGCGCCGCGGCCTCCTCCCTGCGGCCTCCCCCGGCGAGCAGGACGTCGGCGAGGCGATGGTGGGCGCCGGCCAGCTGGGCGGGGCGGGCCAGCGGCTCGTAGGCCTCGACTACCTCGGCCCAGCGGACTGCGGACTCCCGGGCTTCGGCGGCGGTCGGCAGTCCCCGGTTGTCGGCTTCGGCGGTGACGGCGGTCAGGAGGAGCGGCCAGCCGTAGCGGTGGGGTGCCGGGCGGGAAGCCGGCCTCCACGACGGCGGCGGCCCCGGCCCGCACGTCCGCGAGGCGCCCCCGCCCCCGGGCGCCGGGCGCCACGGTGGCCTGCTCGACGCCGTGGGGTCGGCACACGCCGAACGGCAGGTGCGTCCGGCCGTCCGGGGCGACCGTCCCGACGGTGGGCGGGTGGGGGCTCAGGAGCGGTGCAGGGCCCTCGCCGCCCGCCACTCGGGGGCGAGGACCGCCCAGACCTCGGTGTCCGTGCGGGTCCCGCGGTGCAGGTAGTTCTCGCGCAGGACGCCCTCCCGCGTCATCCCGAGGCGCCGGGCGACGGCGATGCTCGGCGCGTTCTGCGCGGAGACCAGCCATTCGACGCGGTGGATGCCGCGCTCCTCGACCGCCCAGTCGACGATGACCCGGCAGGCCCGGGTGACCAGGCCCCGGCCTGCTGCGGAGGGCTCCAACCAGCAGCCCGCCTCGGCGGTGCCGTGCGTGGTGTCCATGGTCCGGAAGAGGACGCCGCCGACCAGGGTGCCGCCGGTCCGGATGCCGTAGAGGCGCCCGGTGTCGTTCGCTGCCTTCTCCGCGTACGAGCGGAGGAAGGAGCGGGCGGAGTCCAGGTCCGTGACGAAGTCGGGCAGGGCGATGTGTTCGCCGATGAAGTCCCGCCCCCGGTCCATGTGGGCGAGGAACTCCTCGGCCTGCCAGGGTTCGAGCGGCTGGAGCTCGGCGCCGTCGTCACCCAGCGATGTTGCGAACATCGTCGTTCTCCTCTGCTGCCGAAGCCGTCACGCGCTGTGCGGGGATCTTCGCACGGGCGTCGGCGGCCTCCCGGCACTCGGGGGGTTCGATGCTGATCCGGGGCAGCAGGCGGTCGAGCCACTTCGGCAGCCACCAGTTCGCACCGCCGAGCATGTGCATGAGCGCGGGGACCAGGAGGGTCCGCAGCACGAAGGCGTCGAGGGCGACGGCGGCGGCCAGCGCGATGCCGAACATCGCGATGACCCGGTCGCCGCTGAGGACGAAGGCCAGGAAGACGGAGATCATGATGACGGCGGCGGAGTTGATCACGCGGCTGGTCTCGGCCAGGCCGATCCGGACGGCCCGCCGGTTGTCGCCGGTCTCCAGCCACTCCTCGTACATCCGGCTGACCAGGAAGACCTGGTAGTCCATGGAGAGGCCGAAGAGGACGGAGACCATGATCACGGGGAGGAAGGGTTCGATCGGTCCGGCACTGCCGAGACCGAGGAGTTCGCTCCCCCAGCCCCACTGGAAGATCGCGACGACGATGCCGAAGGCGCTGGCGACGGCGGCGACGTTCATCGCGGCGGCCTTGAGCGGAATGCCGATCGAGCGGAAGGCGAGCAGGAGCAGCAGGCAGCCGAGCGCGATGACCGCGCCGACGAAGAGCGGCAGCTTGCCGACGATGATCTCGGCGAAGTCGTCGTACGAGGCGGTGACGCCGCCCACGTGCACCTCCAGGGAGGTGCCCGCCCCGGTCTTCGGCAGCACGTCCTCGCGGAGCCGGTCGACGAGCTCGCTGGTCGCCTTCGACTGCGGCGCGGAATCGGGGACGACGGTGAGGACGGCGGTGTCGCCGGCGCCGTTGTACGTGATCGGGGAGACGGAGGCGACGCCCTTGGTGGCGGTGAGGGCGGCCGGCAGCTGGTCGAAGGCGACCCGGTCGTCGGCGCCGTCGAGGCCGGCGACGAGGGTGAGGGGGCCGTTGACGCCCGGGCCGAAGTCCTCGGCGAGCAGGTCGTAGGCCTTGCGGGTGGTCGCGGTGGCCGGATTGTTGCCCTGGTCGGAGGTGCCGAGGTGGAGCGAGAGGGTCGGCAGCGCCAGGACGCCCATGACGAGGACGGCGATGCCGCCGAGGAGCTTGGGGTGCCGCTCGACGAAGGCGGACCAGCGGGCGGCGAAGCCGGTGGGCAGCTCGGGCTGCGGGCCGCGCTCGGCGAGGGCCCGGCGTTCGCGTCGGGACAGCGCCCGCATGCCGATGAACGAGAGCAGCGAGGGCAGCAGGGTGACGGAGGCGGCGACGGTGAGGACGACGGTGAGCGAGGCCGCGATGGCGACGCCGTTGAGGAAGGAGAGCCGCAGGATCAGCATGCCGAGGAGGGCGATGCAGACGGTGGCGCCGGCGAAGACGACGGCACGGCCGGTGGTGGCGACGGCGGTCTCGGCGGCCTCCGCCACGGAGAGGCCACGTTTGAGGCCCCTGCGGTGCCGGGTGACGATGAACAGGGCGTAGTCGATGCCGACGCCGAGGCCGACGAGCATGCCGAGCATGGGGGCGAAGTCAGCGACGGTCATCAGGTGGCCGAGGAGCGCGATCCCGGAGTACGCGGTGCCGACGCTGACGAGCGCGGTCGCGATCGGGAGCACCGAGGCGGCGAGGGAGCCGAAGGCGAGGAAGAGCACGACGGCCGCGACGGCGACGCCCACGGCTTCGGCGATGTGCCCGCCCTGGGCCTCGGTGAGGGCGACGGCGCTGCCGCCGAGCTCGACCTGGAGGCCCGCGTCCTCGTCGGCGGCGCTCTTCGCCGTGTCGACGAGGGCCTTCGCCTGCGCCTCGGGGATGTCGTCGGCCTGCGCCGCGAAGGCGACGGTGGCGTAGGCGGTGTGACCGTCTTCGCTGATCCGGCCGTCGACGTCGCCGTAGGGGGAGGTCACTGCGGCGACGCCGGGGAGCGCCGCGACCTCGTCGAGCATCGCGGTCATCCGCTGCTCGACGGCATCGGCGCGGACGCTGCCGCGGTCGCTGTGCCAGACGATGGTGTCGCTGTCGCCGCCGAGGCCGTGGAAGCCGCGTTCGAGGAGCGCGGTGGCCCGACCGGACTCGGTTCCGGGGACCTCGTAGTCGTTGGAGTACGCGTTGCCTGCGAGGGCCGCTCCGGCGGTGGTGCCGCCGAGGGCGAGCAACCAGAGGAGAACGACGACGAGGCGGTGCCGGATGCACCAGCGTGCGATTGCGGCCAAGGAGGTACTCCTGACTGGATCTGTACTCGCGCTCCACTCTTACAGCCAAACGTGATCGTTTGCCCGTTTCGTGTCGATCCTCACAGGAGGCACGGCGGGCCCTGGACCGAGGTCGCGGGCCCGCCGGGGTGGGTTTTCCGGATCGCGGGTTCCGGAGGCCTCAGCCCGAGACGCTCGGGCGGCCGTTCTCGATGTGGCCCATCAGACGGCGTCGGAATCCTCCGGGAGCGGTGACCTCGACGTCGTACCAGCCGTGCGCGTCGGCGGCCGAGTGCACGACCGTGCGGGTCCGCCCGGGCTTCACGGTGACGGTGCGGGCCGCGCGGGAGTGCTCCCCCAGGTCCTCGCGGTCCATGTAGCCGAGCGGTCGGACCGTGAAGGCGAGCGGGGCACCGGAGTCGTTCCGCACCGTGAGGTGCAGGTCGCGGTCGTGGTGGTCGATGCGCGTGACGAGTCCGGCACCGACCCCGGCCGCCCCCTCGAACTCGCGCCGGAAGCCGTTCGGGCCGGTGATCGTGAAGCGGTAGTGGTCACCCGGCACGCGGACCGTCCACTCCCCCGTCCCCCGGACGTCCTGGTGCTGCGGCACGTCGAACTCGCCGGCGTACGGATAGAGGGCGAAGTGCGCGCTCGACCTGCCGGTGTTCTTCAGGGCCACGGTGACGACCCCGTCGCCCACCGTGGCCGAGGCGTCCGGCTGATAGGGCAGCGGGCGCGCCGGACGGGTGCCGGGTTCCTGGACGGGCATCGCCTGTACGGCCGGCGGCTGGGGCCGCCAGCGGCCGGTGAAGGGCGGGACCGGGCCGGGCTGCTCGACCGGCGGCTGCCGGCGGGTGCGGTGGAAGTCGAAGGCCGAGGTCAGGTCGCCGGTGACGGTGCGGCGCCAGGGGGTGATGTGGGGTTCCTCGACGCCGGTCAACCGCTCCAGGAAGCGGATCACGGAGGTGTGGTCGAAGGTCTCGGAGCAGACGTAGCCGCCGACCGACCAGGGGGAGACGACGAGCATCGGGACGCGGATGCCGAGGCCGGTGGGCTGGCCGTTCCACCGCTCGTCCGTGTTGTCGGCGGGCGGGACGGGCGGCGGCACGTGGTCGAAGAAGCCGTCGTTCTCGTCGTAGTTGATCAGGACGACGGTGTGCCGCCAGACCTCGGGGTGCGCGCCGAGGGCGTCGAGCACCTGGTAGACGAGGCTCGCGGAGGCGACCGGGGAGGAAGCTCCGGGGTGCTCGGAGTCGACCGCCGAGGGGACGAGGTAGGACACCTCGGGAAGGGTTCCGGCAGCGACGTCGGCACGGAAGGCCGCGGCGAGGGTGCCGGACTCCACACGGCGCAGGCCCCGCTCGAAGAGGGAGCGCTCGGCGTCGGTGAGCTCGGCGACGCCCTCCTCCAGCAACCCGAGGAGGCGGGTGCGCCCGGCGGCGTCGGCGGTGTTGCGGACGGCGGCGTAGAAGGACTCCATGAAGGTGTGTCCGCCGGTCTTCGCGAGCGCCTTGCGGGCGATCTGCTTGAAGGAGGTGAAGAACTCGATGTTGTTGTCGGTGAAGTTCTCCCACTCGGTGTACGTCTTCCAGCTGCGCCCGGCGGCTTCGAGGCGCTCGGCATAGGTGGACCAGCCGTAGCCGGGGTGCGTGCCCTCGGCGTAGGCGGCGTTGGTGACGGCCCGCTTGCCGTCGGCCTCGTAGCCGGTCCACCCCGACCAGAGGTGGTTGCGGTTGGGGCTCGTCGAGGTGTGGATCGACGAGTGGTAGGCGTCGCAGATGGTGAAGGCGTCGGCCAGTTCGTAGTGGAGCGGGATGTCACGGCGGTCGTAGTACGCCATGGTGGCGGCGGTCTTGGCCGAGACCCAGCCGTCCATCCAGCCGCCGTGCCAGGCCTTGGCCCCGCCGCCCCAGGAGTGGTCGAGGTCTCCGATGTACTGCAGGTCCTTCGCCTGCGTCTCGGCCGCGCCGCGGACCGGGAAGGGCAGCACGGTCCGGCCGAGGGCGGCGGGCTGTTCGAAGACCGGCTTGCCGGAAGGGAGTTCGATGGCGTTCCGGTCGCCGAATCCGCGGACGCCGCGCAGGGTGCCGAAGTAGTGGTCGAAGGACCGGTTCTCCTGCATCAGGATCACCACGTGCCGGACCGCGGCCATCCCGCCGGCCGGCGGCTCGGCCGCCATCGCCGCCTGGAGGGACGGCGGCAGCAGGGACCCTCCGATGGAGGCGCCGAGCGCGCCTCCGCCGAACGCGAGCAGCCTTCTGCGCGAAAACTCCGATGCCACGCCCCGACCTCCTCATCGACGACCCACGGCTCGCCTTCGAGCCGTGGGGGCGGTACGGCGGGGACGCTAGGGGGACGGGGTGACCGGGAGAGGGCCTGGTGGGGGCCGGTTGGTGAACGTCCCGAAGGAGCGCCGACGGGACGCCGAGGGGATGCCGAAGGGCTGCGGCCGGGGCCCGACGAGCCGGGCCGGCGCGCTGGCTCCTACAGGAAGTGGATCTCCCTCAGTGCCCGCTCGGTGTCCGTGCACCACGTGCGGTACGAGGGGAGCTGCGCGAGCACCGCGAGGTCCGTGCGCCGTACGAGCAGGTCGGCGGAGTCGCGCAGCACGTCCGCTCCCCCGGGTCCGGTCAACTTCTTCCAGACCTGCTTGGGATCGAGCTTCTGCTTCCCGCCCTTGAACGGCACCCGGCCCTCCACCGCGGACGGCTTCCCGTAGGGGTAGTCGACGAGCGGTCCGACCACGGATTCGAGCGCGGCGCGGTCGGCCAGCATCCACGACTCGGTCTCCAACACCGGGACGAGGGGAACGGAGACCCCCGCGCGCGGGGCGAGCTCGCGGCGCACGCCCAGCTCGGCGATCAGCTTGAGCCGGGCGTCGAGCGCGTCGTGGTCGCCGTGGACGAAGACGACGTCGCAGTCACGGGCCAGCTCGGCGGCCGCGTCGAGCACCCGCTCGGGCTTGTCGTTGGACCGCACGTCCGAGACCTCGCAGCGGAGCACGTCGATGGGCCGGGAACCGTGCTCCAGGACCGTCGCGTCGAGCTGCCGCTTGACCAGACTCCGCAGATACGGACCGTCGCTGCCCTCGACCAGCAGACCCGGCAGCAGCGTCCTCATTCCCCACCCCTGTTCAGCTTGCGCAGCAGCCGCTCCACCTGCTCCGGCGAGACGGTCTCGCCGGGTTCCCGGTCCGGGTCGAAGGCCCGCAGCGGCCGGGCGACCGTCGTGCGGGAGATCGTGCCGTCCTCGGGATCGACGCGGTCCGCCTGCTCCAGGAAGACCAGGCTGCCGGAGAGGTCGTCGCGCAGGGCCGCCAGGAGAGCCGGGGAGTGGGTGGTGGCGACGAGCTGCCGGTACACGGACGCTCCCGGGACCACCCCGGTCCCCCGTCGCAGTCTCCGCACCAAGTCGGCGACGTGGTCCGGGTTCATCCCGTTCTCGATCTCCTCGACGCACAGGGTTCCGGCCCACAGCGAGTCCTGTGCGGCGGCGAGGAGACCGATCATGCGCAGGGTGCCGTCCGACAGCGCGGGCGCCGAGAGCCACCCCGTGTGGGCGAAGGCGACCTCGAAGTCGATCTCCTCCCGGCGCTCGTCGAAGACCGTGCGCACGTCCTCGACCCCGTCGACGAGCGCGGCGAGATCGGCGATGAACCGCCGCCACGCAGCGGGGCGGCCCTCGATGCGCTGGAGGACCTCGGCGAGGTTTCGGCCGTCCGGGGTGAGGCGTCCGCCGACGAAGGCGGGGGTGGGCTGCCGCAGGGCGGCCGGCTCCAGGACGAGAGGGGGCCAGGACGCGCACTCCCGGGCCGCCAGCGCGCGGAGTTCCCCGCCGGGCACGGCGAAGAGCGCCTCCGCCCCCTCCTCCCGGGCCGCTTGCTCCTCGTCGGTGGTGAGCGGCGCTCCCAGGGGCCCGTGAAAGGGGACGTACTCCTCGTGGTTCGCCGTGAAGTCCGCCTGCGCCTGCCGGACGGCCTTCCGGTCCTCGTCCGTGAGGCCGACGCGGTCCAGCCAGCTTTCGTCCGTCAGGCTGCTGACCCACACCCCGCTCCCGCGCACCGCGGAGATTCGCTGCGAGGAGGCGGAGGCGCGGGCCGCCCGCAAACGGATGCGGAGCGGCAGCGGACCGAACCGCGAGGCCGCCAGGACCCCCACCGTGATCGTCAACTCCCGGACGGGCTCCCCCGCCCCCTTGTGGAAGAACCGGGCCGGGGTCAGCCGAGGGTCCGAGCGGACCGTCTCCTCGAAGCCGCGGTCCGCGGTCCCGGCGACGAGCCGGAGTGCGTCGAACAGGTTCGACTTCCCTGCCCCGTTCGCACCCAGCATGATCAGCGTCGGAGGGACATCGAGGCTGAAGTGGCGGAACGACTTGAAGCCGTCGATCCGGATCTGGGTGATCATCCTGGGCCCTGCTCCTCGGCTCTCCGCATGCTGGTTCGCACCTCACCCTAGCTCCGGGGCCGGGTCTGCCGGGGTCCGCCGCATCGTCGAACTCGCACCAGACGGTCTTGCCCGGGCTGCGCTCGCCGACGCCCCAGCGGTCGGCCAGGGCCGCGACCAGGAACAGGCCACGGCCGGACTCCGCGTCGGGGGCGGCGGGCGGGCGCGGGGCGGGGGTGCCGCCGCCGCTGTCGTGGACCTCGATCCGCAGCGGGCCGGGGCGTTCCAGGAAGAGGTGCAACCGGTAGCCCCGGCCGGGTGGGACGCCGTGCCGGAGCGCGTTGGTGGCGAGCTCGCTCACGCACAGCAGTACGTCATCCGTGCGGGCGTCCAGACCCCAGTCGGCCAGCGCGGCGCGGGCGAAGGCACGGGCGAGCGGGACGGAGCGGCGTTCCCTGCGGTAGAACGCCTCCCGGAACAGGGGAAGTCGGTTGTCCATGCCGGACACGCTGACGCCCTGCGCCACTTCCGCCCCAGGGGCCGGACCCGTACAGATTCTTTGTACGGGTCCGGAAGGCGTCGGGTACGCGCGGCGCGGGGAAGGCACCGCTCATGCAACGCGGTGCGAACCCCCGGAAGAAGGTCCCGTCGTGGGAAGTGGTCGGCGCCCTGGTGGCGCTCTACCGGAAGCAGGCGGGCCTGACCCAGCCGCAGTTGGCCGCGCGGGTGTGCGTGGGCCTGGAGACGCTGGGCTCGATCGAGCAGGGGCGGCGGGCGCTGCGGCTGCGCCTGGCGGCCGAGCTGGACGAGCTGCTGGAGACCGGCGGGGCGCTGGCCGTGGCGGTCGGGAAGGCGCCGAAGAAGGAGCGCTATCCGGCCTTCGCCCAGGAGTTCATCGAGCTGGAGGCGCAGGCCCTCGCGCTGTCCTCCTACGAGAACGCGGTGGTGCCGGGGCTGCTCCAGACGCCGGACTACGCCCGCGCGGTCTTCGACTGCCTGTATCCGCCGCTCACCGCGCAGGAGGCGGAGGACCGGATGCTGGACCGGATCGACCGGCAGCGGGTCTTCGAGCAGCAGCCCTGGCCGCCGATGATGTCCTTCGTACTGAACGAGGCCGTGCTTGAGCAGCCGATCGGCGGCCGGGAGGTGCTGCGCGAGCAGCTGCGGCACCTGCGGCTGATGGCCGAGCGCCCCTTCCTCTCGCTCCAGGTCGTCCCCAAAGCACGCACCCGGCACGCGGGGCTCGCGGGGCCGATGGTACTCCTGGAGACGCCCGACCACGAGCACGTCGCCTACATCGAGGGGCAGCGGGTCAGCTTCCTCATCGACGACCCCGACGAGGTCGGTCTCCTGCAGGCCAAGTATGGAATGCTGCGGTCACAGGCCCTGACGCCCGAGGACACCATGGGCCTGCTGGAGCGTCTGGCAGGAGTGACATGAGCGCAGCAGCAGCACTTTCGTGGTTCAAGTCCAGCTACAGCAGCGACGAGGGCGGCAACTGCCTCGAAGTCGCCTACGACTGGCGGAAGTCCAGCCACAGCGGCAGCGAGGGCGGCAACTGCGTCGAGGTGGCCGCCCATCCCGCCGCCGTGCACGTCCGGGACTCCAAGCTCGGCGGCAGCGGCCCGGTCTTCACCGTCTCCCCCACCGCCTGGCGCGCCTTCGTCGGGACCGCCGGTCACTGACCCGCCGCACCGACGGGAGACCGCCCGCGCCCTCCGGGACCTCCGGTCCCCGGAGCGGTGCGGACGGACTCCCGGGCTTCCCCTGTTCGATTGACCGCCCCGAGCCGCGAGCGGCAGGCTGATTGCCTGTCAATTCGCGTGATCTGGGGGAAGTTTGAGCGGCACCGCACATCACATCGGGCCGGACTCGACACCCGACCGGTACCGCCTGCTGCGGTCCATCGGTCGGGGCGGCGAGGCCGTGCTCTACCTGGCGGAGATCGAGCTGGCCGGCGGGACGGAACCCGTCGTCGTCAAGGTGCTGGACTCCAAGACGACGATCACGCCCGAGCTGTTCGAACGGATCAGCCGGAAGTGGAACGAGCAGGCCGAACTGCTGCGCTTCGTCCACCGCCCCGGCGTGGTCGGCGTCCGGGAGCACTTCCAGGGCCCGCCGATCCACCGCCCGGGCGAGTCCGGCGCACTCAGCGGGCGCGCCCTGGTGCTCGTCATGAACCACGTCGACGGGCTCGACCTGCGCGACTGGCGGGCCGAGCGCACCCTGGCCACGCCCGCCGAACGGCGCGAGGTGATGCGGACCCTGGAGCAGCTCGCCGACGTCCTCGACTGGCTGCACTCGGGCAGGGCCACGCCCTCCGGCCGGGTGGTGGTGCACGGCGACCTCTCCCCCGGCAACGTCATGGTCGACCAGCACGGCCAGGCCACCCTGGTGGACTTCGGGCTGAGCAAGCTGACCGCCGACCACCAGACGGCCGAGGTGTGGTTCACCCCCGGATACGCGGCGCCCGAGGTCTTCGAGGGCAAGCGCACCCCCGGGTCCGACCGCTACGCCTTCGGGGCCATCGCCCACTTCCTGCTGAGCGGCGAGTCCCCGCCGCCGGTGCCGGAGCAGCTGAGCGCCGCGCTCGCCGCGCTGCCGCCCGTCGCGGCGCTGCCGCCGGAGCAGCGGGCCCGGGTGCTGAGCATCGCCGCGGCCGATCCGGACGAGCGGCCGGTGAGCCTGTCCGGCTGGGTGAAGGACGTGCGGCACGGCGTCGTGTCCACCACCACGACGAACCGGCCGGCCACCCTCCAGGACGCCGTACGACCCCCCGTTCCGCCGCTCGCCGCCCCGGCCCCGCCGGCCGCGCCACCGGTCCGGGACGCCGTCCCGGCGGTCCCTCCGCCGCCGGGCACCCCGCCCCTCGCGCCCCCGGCCGCCACGCCGGGCGACACGGGCGCGCCGGGCTCTGCCGGGGCTCCGGGTGCTCCGGGTGCTCCGCAGGGCTTCGGCCCGCCGACGTACCCGGTCACCACCGGGCCGGCGGCGGCCCCGGTTCCGATGGCCGCCCCGGGACCGGGGGCAGCCCCTCCGGAGCGGCCCGAGCAGCCGGCCGAGGCCACGCACGCCGCTCACCAGGAGATCTCCGGTCCCGGCGGTCCGTCGTCCGGCGGCCCGGTCACGGCCCCGCCCCCCGCTCCGCGCCGCAAGCGCCGCACCGGCCCCGTCCTGGGCGCCGTCGCCGCGGTCGCGGTCATCGCGCTGGCCGCCGCGGTCGGGGTGAAGCTGCTCGGCGACCGGGCCGGGCAGGACGCCGACTCCGCGAAGGGCGGCGGCGCGACCGCCTCCGCACCGGCCGCCACCGCACCGGCCGCCACCGGACCCACGGTGGACACGGAGCCGACCGCCGAGTCGCCCTCGCCCGACCCCACCGCCCTGGAGCCGGAGCCGGTCGACGCGGACCCCACGGACGCCGATCCGACGGGGACGGAGTCCGCCGACCCGAGCGGTTCCGTCGGTCCCTCCTACGCCTCCGACGCCCGCGTGGCCGATCTGACGGCGCTGACCCCGATCTCCGAGCACAATTTCAAGATCACCTCAACCAAGATCAACACCAAGGAGTACGGCGCCGCCCTGCACGGGAGCTGCTACTACGGCGCCTACGTCGAGTACGACCTCAACCGCGCCTGGGAGACCTTCGAGTTCACCGCCGGCGTCGACGACGGTTCGAAGGTCGAGGCGGCCCGGGTCGTGATCTCCGTGGACGACCAGCCGGCCCTGTTCAACGAGAACGTGCATCTGGGCAAGCCGGTCTCGCGCACCCTGAACGTCGCCGGTGCGCTGCGGCTGCGCCTGAAGGTCGAGTCCTCCTCCTGCTCCCAGCACGGCAACGGCGTGATCGCCGCACCCACCCTGCGCCGCTGACCGGGCACGCGAAGGGCGGCCCCGCACCGGAAGTCCGG